>JAPUJX010000291.1 GCA_027295975.1 Gammaproteobacteria bacterium | reverse complement strand
AGTTCCTGCCCCATGCCTTTGGCGCCATTTCCGCTGCCGGGCAGACCTGCATCCCAGCCCAGCAGGGAATTCTGGCCTTCGCGCCAATAATTTTTCCAGGCATCGTCCGTCGTGATGAAACCGTGCTCGAAATTGTTGTTGTTGTTGAAATACTTGGAAACTACTCGCGTGCCGGTGACGGGGTCGACCGCGCCTGCGCCGTTGTAACTGATGGCACCGCTGTCGCCAAACGGATCGTTGACCTCATCGTAGATGTAATCGTAATAGGCAAAAGACTGTGCCATGGGATCCATGCCGGAGTGACAACCAATACAATTGTTGAGGAAGATCCGGCTGTCGCCGCCGGGGCTTCGAGACACGTCCTGACGAATCCGGTCCGGTGCCCGGGAAGTATCCAGCACCTGCTCCATGTCGTTGCATAGGTGATTGCGAAGCGTGAAACGGAACATGGCTCGGTTTGTGCCATCGATGAAAAACGCTTTTGCGGCCGCGCGGCTGGTCATGATGCCCGCCGTCGCGCCGGTGGGAATGCCGTTCAACGATGACTGCGTCGTTGCCTGCAGGTTGGTTTGCAGGTTGACGCCCGAATTCTCCAGGGCTTCGTAATGTGCGTTGCTGTTGTTTGAATAAGCGGGAACGCCGGGGCCCGCGCCTATATATAAGATGTCGCCGCTCAATATCTCGCGAAAGTCGCCATCGTCTCGTACCAACCCGATGATGGTCGCCTGATAGTCGTCCAGCGGAACGAAAATGCTGTCGTCGCGATTGGTCCAGGGTGCCGCGAAGTTCTTTAATGTCACGTTGTAGAATTCTCGAGAATCGGTAGCCATCAACGCCGCACCGATAGCGTCGTTGTTTGTGATCGCAGTTTCCATGGCCAGCAGGGTGGTTTCGTTCGGGGGAACGCCGGCGACACGGTCGTGAATACGTTTCGCCTGGTCTCTGGCATCGGCCCAACCCGCCGGCGTCATGGATGACGCTAAAAGAAAGAGCACTACGAACTGCCAGGTTCGGTGAGCGTTCACTTTGGATTTCATCAATATGCTCCTGAACCCGTCCAAAGCGTTCCCTCATGAATCGTTTGGACGCGCTTATCCAGTCACCGGTCCATTGGTGGGAAGTTGTTTGATTAGGGTCTGACAAAGCTAATTTCGAAGCTGTGATACTCATCCCATTTGCGGCGGCGCGATTGTTACTACGCGTCACGCTTGAATGCGCCCCCACCCCCGGCTGTGATAGCAGTCACGTTTGAACCATTGGGCTTATGGAAGAATGGCTGGCACTTGGTTGATATCCAGCCAGAGGGCGGCTTTAGTGACCTGTCAACGTCAGTTTGTTGTGAAGTTCACGATCACCGTGGCGTTTGCCATTGGTGTTGTCGGCTGCGGAGGTGGAAGTGGAAGCAGTTCCAGCTCGGCGCTGGGTGGTGGCCAGGACCCCGATCCGGTGGTGCTCGACTTTCCAATTGCCTACGTCAGTCGAGGTGTGTTGTTCGATGACGATGGCAACCTGCTTACTTCCGAAATTCGCCGTGCCGTAGAGTTTCGTCCGGGCGCCGAACTTTTCCTGCGGGATCGTGCTTCCCCGAGCGCCGCCGAAATATCCCTTACCGACGGGGTGTTCCCCGATGATGAGGACGGCGAACCCCCTGCGTATGACGTGAAGGACCTGAGCGTCTCCTACGATGGCCAGAAACTCGTTTTTGCCATGCGCGCACCGGAAGATCCGGATCTCGACGATGACGAACAACCCAAATGGAACATCTGGGTTTACGATCGAATGACGAATCTGCTCGGTCGCGCGATCGGTTCCGACATCACCGCCGAGATTGGCCAGGATGTTGCTCCGCGTTTTCTTCCCGATGGCAGAATCCTTTTCTCCTCAACGCGTCAACGTCAGTCGAAAGCCGTGTTGCTCGACGAAGGTAAACCGCAGTTTCCCGCGTTTGATGAAAATCGCAACGAGGAAGCGCTGACGCTGCACGTGATGAACGAGGATGGCAGCGACATTCATCAGATCACTTTCAACCAGAGTTCCGACCTCGACCCAATGGTGTTGAGCGACGGTCGGGTCGTATACAGCCGTTGGGACAACGTTGCCGGGCGCGATCGAATCAGCCTCTACCGGGTACTCCCCGATGGTACGGAATTGCAGCTTCTGTATGGTGTTCACAGCCACGATACCGGACCACTTGGCGCCACCATCGATTTCGTGAAGGCTCAGGAACTGCCGGATGGCCGGTTGCTGGTCATGATGCGCCCACCCGGCAACCAGACCCGCATGGGTGCGATACCGGTTGCCATCGATACCGCGTCCTATGTGGAACACGATCAACCGACTTTTGCGAATCTCGGGCTTTTAGCCGATGCCCAGGAGTTTCTCATTCCGGGTGAACTCAATCTGGATGACGACACCCCGGCGTTACAGGGCCGCTACGCAAACCTGGTGCCGCTGTTCGATGGCACCAACCGGGTGATCGTCTCATGGAGCCAATGTCGGTTGATCGACGTCATAAGCAACCCGGCGGATCCGGTGATTGCACCCTGTACAGACGAATTCCTGCTCGATCCGAACTTTGTGGAAGCAGACCCGCTTTATGGCATCTGGATGCACGACCTCGATGAGAACACCCAGCAGCCAATCGTCGTTGCCGAAGAGGGTGTGGTGCTCACGGAAGTTGCGGTGATGGAAGCGCGGATCAATCCGCCGGTGATCCTGGACAAGACTGCTGGCATCGATCTCGATCCCGACCTGGTGTCAGAGGCGATGGGTATCGTGCACATAGCCAGCGTATACGACTTTGATGGCCTGGAAGTCGCACCGATAACCGCGTTACGCGATCCCGGTATCACCACGGATGCGGACCGTCCGCTGCGTTTCGTGCGCGTGGTAAAAGCCGTCTCGATGCCCGACGACGATATTGTAGATCTGGACGGTACCGCGTTCGGGCGTTCCCAGGCACAACTCATGCGCGAGGTGATCGGTTACGCGCCAATAGAACCGGACGGTTCCGTTAAGATGAAGGTTCCGGCGAACGTTGCTTTCTGGTTCGACATCCTCGACGCGAACGGCCGCAGGCTAGGGGGCAGGCATCAAAACTGGCTGCAGGTTCGTCCCGGCGAAGAGGCAACCTGTAATGGCTGTCATACCTCCGTCAGCGAAATTCCCCACGGCAGGTTGGACGCCGAAGCGCCTTCCGCCAACCCCGGTGCCCCCGCGGACGGCGCACCGTTCCCGAATACCGAGCCCGCACTATTCGCGAATGCCGGTGAGACGATGGCAGAGGTTTATACCCGCATCAATGGCGTCCCGAATCCCAACGTGGACATCGAGTACGTGGATGTGTGGACCGATCCCAATGTGCGTGCCAAGGATGCGAGCTTCGATTACAGCTACGCGGATCTGACGACACCTGCGCCCCTCGATCCCGGCTGTGTAACCAATTGGAATGCCACCTGCCGCATCGTCGTCAACTACGAGACCCATGTACATCCCCTGTGGGGAGTAGATCGCCGGGTGTTCGACATCGACGGCATCACGTTGTTGCGCGACGATACCTGCACGAGTTGCCACCGCGCCGTCGATGACATGGGCGCGGCCGTGGTACCGGCGGCCCAGGTCGATCTGTCCGACGGTCTTTCTGCAGACGAGCCGGATCACTTCAAAAGTTATCGTGAGTTGTTGTTCAACGATAATTCCCAGATCCTCGACAACGGTGCGCTCATCGATGTGCTGGTACAGGACACCGATGAAAACGGCAACCTGCTGTTCCTGCTCGATGCAAACGGCGACCCGGTGCTGGATGCCAATGGCGATCCCATTCCGATTCTGATTCCGGTCTTGCTCACCCCTTCGTTGTCTGTTGTCGGCGCGAACTTCTCCCCCCGGTTTTTCACGTTGTTCGATGGTGGAAGCCACGCGGGCCGGTTGTCTGCGGCGGAGTTGAAGCTCATCTCCGAATGGATCGACATTGGTGGTCAGTATTACAACAACCCATTTGACGTACCGCCTTGAGCTTAAGGAGCCGGAAAAGGATGAACGGCAGACTAGTCAGATACCTGGGAACGCGATTGCTGCTGGCCCTCGTTTGCCTGTTCGTTGCCGTTTCCGCCCAGGCGCGAGTGCTGGACTTCTTTCAGACCTATCAGCCCGAAGTGGTGGTGTCGGATCCATATATCGAGATGCATACCGGCCCGGGCCGCGGTTACCCGGTATTTTATGTGGCCGGTCAGGGCGATCGCATCCAGATCCTCAAACAACGCACGGAGTGGTTCAAGGTACGGGTGCCTCGTGGTCAACGTCTGCAGGAAGGCTGGGTGCACGTCGAGCAGATGCGTCACACCCTGGACCTCGAAGGAAATCAGATCGATTTCGGAAAAATTGCGCTGGGTGACTTCGCCAGGCGGCGATGGGAGCTGGGCCTGAACGGTGGAGATTTCGGCGGTGCGGCCTCGATCACCGGGTATCTGGGTTACGCACTCAACAAACACATCACTGTGCAGTTCGAAGCCACTCAGATCCTCGGTAATTTCTCCGATGGTCTGATGGCATCGGGAAACATTGTCATGTATCCGTTTCCCGAGTGGCGTGTGTCACCTTATTTCACGATTGGCACCGGTATGATCAAAACCAAGCCGCATACCACCATAGTTCAGGCGGAAGACCGCACCGACGAGATTGTCCATGCGGGAACGGGCGTGAACGTCTACCTGAGTGACCGGTTCATTCTGCGGATGGAATACAAACGCCATACGGTGCTCACCAGTCGAGACGACAACCAAGAGATAGATCAATGGAAAGCCGGATTCAGCATATTTTTCTAGCCGCGATAGTTGCCATGGGCACACTTTGGGTGTTCCCGGCGGCAGTAGCCGCGCCCGATCCCGATGAACTCGAGCTGGAACCCCTCGTGGTGCGGGAGCCGGAACGCCGAGAGATCGACATAGACAGGCTCGATAAAGAGAACTTCGAGTTTGGTTTGCTCGGCGGAATGATGAGCGTTGAGGACTTCGGCAGCAACACGGTTGTAGGCGCAAGAGTTGCCTATCACGTAACGGAAGATTTTTTCGTTGAAGGCCAGTACGGAAAAACGACCCTGGGCGAAACCAGTTTCGAACGTTTGAGCGGGGGAGCACAGATTCTCAGCGACGACGAACGGGATATGACGTATTACAACGTGTCGGTCGGTTACAACATCTTTCCAGGTGAATCTTTCCTTGGACGCGGGTTGGCTTTCAAAGGCAGCATGTATGTTGTTGCCGGGGTTGGCAGCACCAACTTTGGCGGGGATGACCTCTTTACGATCAATGCCGGGGTTGGCTATCGACTCATCGCGAAGGACTGGCTTGCGTTTCATATCGACGTTCGCGATCACGTATTCGAAACCGATTTGCTCGGTGCTCAGGAAACCAAACACAACATCGAGTTTTCCGGCGGGGTAACCCTCTTTTTCTAGGAGACGACCATGAAGTTCCCAAATGTATCCAGGGTTATGTTGGCTATCTTGTTGAGCGTTTCGATTATGGGATCTGTTGGCTGTTCTTCGATGAAACTCGAGCCATGGGTGAACCCATACGAGCGAAACAACCTTGCGGATCCCATCATGAGCTTCAACCGGGCGCCGGTGGCTGCTGCCTATCTGCATCACGTTTATCAGGCACGGGAAGGCGCACGCGGGGCCGAAGGTGGGTCTGGGGGCGGTTGTGGCTGTAACTAGTTCCAAGCCCCGCAAAGGACTGCTCCAGGCAATTGCAGGGTTGGTGTTGTTCGGATCGGCGGCCCAGGCTGCCATTCTCCCTGAAGACCGGGCCGACCTGATGTATCACGGGTACGATGGAGGTGGACTTCAGGTGGTTGGTCCTTCGGTGCTGGTTCGAAAAGGGTTCAGAGACACCGTGTCGGTTTGGAGTAATTATTACGTCGACATGATTACCAGCGCTTCGATCGACGTGATGGCCACCGCCAGCGAGTACGAAGAAGAGCGAGACGAAAAGAGTATCGGTGTCGACTACCTGCACGGCAAAACCTTCATGGGGCTTTCCTACACCAACAGCGAGGAAGACGACTATTCGGCGGACTCGGTGCGGTTTGGCATCAGCCAGGATTTTTTCGGCGACCTCACCACCCTCGGCATCAGTTACGGCCGGGGCTGGGATACGGTTTATCGCAATGGCGATCTCAACTTCGAGGAAGAAACGACCCGCCAGGGTTACCGGGTCGACCTCTCACAGATCATCACCAAAAACATGATCGTCAACCTCAACTACGAAGGAGTGAGCGACGAAGGGTTTCTCAACAACCCCTATCGACAGGTGCGTTATCTCGACGTCAACTCGGCACGAGGTTACGAGTACGAGCCGGAAATTTATCCACGTACCAAAACCTCGAGTGCCACGGCCATTCGGGCCTTGTATTACCTGCCGTACCGTGCGTCTGTGAAGGCCGAATACCGTTATTACACGGATACCTGGGGAGTTGATGCGTGGAACGTCGAGTTTACCTATGTGCATCCGTTGCCCAAGGGGATAACCCTCGATGTGAAATATCGTTATTACTCGCAGACGTCGGCCGACTTTTACAGCGACCTCTTCGATCGCCCCTCGGCGCAGAACTTTCTCGCCCGCGACAAGGAACTCAGTACGTTCGTTTCCCATACCGCCGGAGTGGGACTGAGTTACGAGTTCAAGCCGGATTGGATGCCGTTCTTCAAAAAAGGCGAAGTGAACCTGTTTGTCGACTACATTTATTTTGACTACGACAACTTTCGTGACGTCACCGCAACGGGTGTTAACGCGGGCAGCGAACCGCTGTATGGCTTTCATTCGATCGTAACCCGCGCCTTTATCTCGTTCTGGTATTAGATTTACTTTCCTTTACAAACAAAAGTGTCCGATATCGGGCATAATTCTGGATTATCTTCAAGGTATTCTGGATATTAGCCGTGAATACGGATCTGAATGAGTTGGTGGATTATCTCAGCGGCAATTCATCGCTGACCCCGGCCGAGTCCCGGCGGGTGGTTCGTGAAGTTGTCGCTTTCTTTTCCGAGACGCCGGAAACATTCGTTCTACGTCGGCATCTCGAGCTCAAACAGTCCGGACTAAAAAACGCGGCGATCTACACCCTGATTCAAGGGGAGCTGACGGCCCGGTGTTTTTCCGCACCGTCGCTCAGCACGCGGCAGATCCGGCGCGTTATCTACGGCTGAAGCCGTATGTTCTGAAAAAGGGTTACTCGAATGTGTGGAATAGTTGGTTACGTCGGGCGGCACAATGCCATGCCGATTCTCGTTGAAGGATTACGCCGGTTGGAATACCGCGGTTACGACTCGGCGGGTATTGCCGTACACCGGGCGGGCGGTCTCGCCGTTTACAAGGCGAAGGGCAAGGTGAGAGAGATGGAGGCACGTTTGCCTGCGCGTCTCAAAGGGACCGTCGGCATCGGTCACACGCGCTGGGCAACCCACGGCGAGCCGAGTGATGCAAACGCCCATCCACATACAGACAGCAGCGAACGAATCGCGGTGGTACACAACGGCATCATCGAGAACGCCAACGTGTTGCGCGCCGCGCTCGAGGCCGATGGGATCAAACTCACCTCGGAAACCGACACGGAGTTGCTTGCGCATCTCATCGCGGCCGAAAAGGGCGATTCTCTCATTGACAATGTTCGCTCGGTATTACGCCGGGTATCGGGAGCGTATGGTGTAGCCGTGCTCGACACCAATCATCCCGATGAGATGGTGGTGGCGCGCAACGGCAGCCCGGTGGTTCTCGGTATTGCCGACAAGGCGCTTTTTGCCGCGTCCGATGTCGCCGCCCTGGTTCGCCACACCCAGCAGGTAGTTTATCTGGACGACGGGGAAATCGCTCGACTAACCAGGGACGGTTACGAGGTCACGACCCTGGACGCAGTTCCCAGCGACAAGACGCCGTCCACCATCAAACTTCTCGACACACAGTTCGATAAGGAAAATTTCGCGCATTTCATGCTCAAGGAAATCCACGAGCAGCCCGACGCCGTGACACGAACGCTGCGCGGACGTCTCGAACCGCGATTCTCATCGGCGCGTCTCGGAGGTTTGAACATCGAAGCGAAAGATCTCCTGCGTTTCAAACGTATCAAGGTGCTGGGTTGCGGCTCCGCCCACATAGCGGGGCTGTTGGGCGCAAAGATCATAGAACGATTGGCACGAATCCCGAGTGATTCGGAACCCGCCGCGGAGTTTCGTTATCGCAATCCAATAGTTGAGCAGGACACGCTCTACTTTGCAGTGAGCCAATCCGGAGAAACGTTCGATACGCTGGCGGCAGTGGAGGAGATCCAGCGCAAAGGCGGTACGGTGCTGGGGGTAGTCAACAGTGTTGGGAGCACCATCGCCCGCACCTGCGCGGGCGGCGTATACCTGCACGCAGGGCCCGAAGTGGCCGTCGTGTCGACCAAAACTTTC
>JAPUJX010000290.1 GCA_027295975.1 Gammaproteobacteria bacterium | reverse complement strand
GTCCAGGGTGACATGTATGATCGTCTTACCTCGTGGCATCGGTACCCCGAAGCCGGTGAGTGCAAAACTGCAACCGATGCCGAGAATCAGGTCGGAGTCATTCAGGAATCGTTTCACCGCCCTCGGATTGGCCCGACCGCCGGAGCCGAGTGAAAGAGGGTGATCTTCGGGAAATGCGCTTTTCCCCTCGATGCTCGTGGTCACCGGAATGTTCCAGTTTTCCGCCAGGGTTCTCAGTTCATCCCAGGCTTTCGCATAATGCACACCCTGGCCCGCATAAATCACCGGGTGTTCGGCCGCAGCGATAACCGCGGCAGCCTCCTCGACCGCCTTCGGTTCGGGCGCCGAGCGGGTTGCATAACTCGGGACGTACTCCCAGTTGTCCGGCACCTCTTCGCCGAATACGTCCACGGGAACCTCGATGAGAACTGGACCGGGTCGGCCATTGCGCAGCTGGAAAAATGCCCTGCGCATGACTTCCGGGACCGCGCGGCCCATGGTCAGGGGTTCGGCCCATTTGGTGATATGGCGCATGTTCAACGTCGAGTTGAAGTTGGGATAATAGTTCGCAATGCGACGCGGATAACCGGCCGGCATCACCAGGATGGGTACCGATTCCGAATAAGCCTGGGCGACACCGCCAAACGCATTCTCGGCACCCGGTCCGTGCTGCATGCAGAAAACGCCAATTTTGTCCCCGGACGACAGCCGGGAATAGGCATCCGCCATATGTAAGCCAATCCGCTCCTGACGCACGATCACCGTCCGGATGTTTTCGGCGGCAGCGGCTTCGATGATGGGGTTGACCGGGTAAGCAAATAGGATTTCCACTCCTTCCGCTTTCAACACCCTGGCGATCGCTTCCGCGACTTTCATGACCCCTCCAATCCCGCAGAAAGTTTGTTAGGTTAACAGACCCGCGCCGCTACCGTCGTAACGATCGAAAGTCCGGTTGACGTTTCTCACGGAACGCGGCTATTGCCTCTCGCTGTTCCGCGGTACCGGTACAACGGGCGATGGCTTCACCCTCCCGGCGTGTTACCAGGGTGATGTCCTGCTCCACGCTGTTGCGATAAAGCAGCGCCTTGGTTTCCTGCAACATGGTTGGCCCTATCCCGGCATACTCCTGCGCGAGTTCGATGGCCGACCCGATTAATGAGTCATGGTCAACGACCTGCAAAACCAGCCCGATGCGTAATGCCTCCTCGGCGTCGATGGTACGGCCGGAAAGCATGAGATCGGCTGACACCTGCAGGCCGACCAGTTGCGGGAGAATCTGGGTGCTCGCGATTTCAGGCACGATTCCCACGAGCACAAAACGCATGGAAAACTTGGCTTTCTCGGAGGCAATGCGTACGTCACAAGGCAGCGTTCTCGTCAACCCGGCGCCAATTGCCGCGCCATTCACCGCACAGATCACCGGTTTGCCTGAACGTACCTGTTCGATCCAGTTGAGTCGCGGCCGCGATCGCGGCTGTACGTCCCCGGCTTTATTATCCCTGGCCTCGATGCCTGCCTCGAAACGGGAAATATCCGCTCCCGCACAGAAAGCGCGCCCTGCTCCGGTGATTACAACGGCGCCGACGCGAGCATCCCGGTTCAACTCATCCAGGGCTTCACAGAGTTCTATCGCCATCTCGTCGCTGATCGCGTTCATTTTCTCGGGCCGGTTCAACAGGAGTATCCCAACGTCCCCCTCGTGGTCCAGTTTAATGGTCCGATAACTCATCGCTCTCCCCTTGTGTATTCCTGTCAAGAACAATTCGCGTATATTGCGCTGTTTCAGCGGCACTTGTAACGAGGTCGATAAACAGATCACCGTATCGCTCGAGCTTGTTCTGTCCGACGCCCGATACGCTCAGCAGTTCTTCTCTCGACGACGGCCGCAGGCGCACCATCTCCATCAGGGTCGCATCGTGAAAGATCATGTAGGGTGGCACGCCCTGTTCGTCCGCAAGCTGGGTGCGCTGTTCCCGTAACACCTCCCACAGGGCGGTATCGGAAGCCGTGATCCCCGTTTTCGCCTGCGGCTTCCTGCGTAACCTGGGTTTGTCCACATCCTCCCGCAGCAGCAGAGTCAGGTCACCACGCAGCAGGGCACGGCTGCTGGCGGTGAGCCGCAACCCGCCGTAACGCTCATGATCGACAAACAGAAAACCCTGGACGATCAGTTGTCTGGCCACCGACCGCCACCACAAAGCGGAATGGTCCGAGCCTATGGCATAAGTGCTCAGGGATTCGTGGCGCAAACGCTGGATCCTGTCCGTTTTGGCACCTCGAAGCACATCGATGACATGCCCGGCTCCGAATCGCTGTCCGGTACGGTAGACACAGGACAAAAGCTTCTGCGCCGACTCGGTGCCATCCCAGGTGATGGGCGGCGTCAAGCAGACATCACAGTTGCCGCAAGTCCCCGGATATTCCTCGCCGAAGTACCCGAGTAACGCGGCACGCCGACAACGGGTGACTTCACACCAACCCAACAAGGCGTTCAGCTTTTCCTGCTCGATGCGTTTGTGTTGCTCCGGCGCCTGGGATTGATTCATCATCTGCGTGAGCCGCACCACATCCTGCAACCCATACACCATCCAGGCTTCGGCCGGCTCCCCATCACGCCCGGCTCTCCCGGTCTCCTGGTAATAGGCTTCCACGCTTTTCGGCAAGTCCAGATGAGCGACAAACCTGACATCGGGTTTGTCGATACCCATGCCGAACGCAATGGTCGCGACGATGATGACGCCGTCCTCGCGCAGAAAACGTTCCTGATGAGCGGAGCGGGACGGGTTAGGCATGCCAGCGTGGTACGGCAAAGCAGTAAAACCGCGCTCGGCCAGCCACTGGGCCGTACCATCGACGCTCTTACGGGACAAACAGTAAACGATGCCCGAATCTCCCCGCCGCGGCGTCAGAAATTCCAGCAGCTGCGACTTGGTTTCACCTTTTGGCTGCACGCTGTAGCGGATGTTCGGTCGGTCAAACCCCGCGACGAACCGCAGAGGTTCATGTAATGCCAGCCGATGGATGATGTCCGTTCGCGTTCGCTCATCGGCGGTTGCCGTCAACGCCATCCGCGGCGTATCGGGAAAACGTTCGCGCAACTGTGCGAGAGCCAGATAATCCGTCCGAAAGTCGTGGCCCCAGGCCGAGACGCAATGGGCTTCGTCGATGGCGATGATCGAGCAAGACCGAGCGCTCAAAAAATCCAGTGTCTGCTCCTGGAGAATGCGCTCCGGCGCGACATACAGGAGATCCAATTCGCCGGATTCGATCTCCTCCAATACCAACTGCTGCTCTCGTGGCGATTGTGACGAATTGAGAAACGCGGCGCGAATGCCAAGCTGACGCAGGGCGCCTACCTGATCCATCATCAGCGCGATGAGGGGAGAAACGACGATGCCGAGACCGGGGCACAATAACGCGGGTATTTGATAACAGATCGATTTGCCGCCACCGGTAGGCATCAACACCAAGCAGTCGCGGCCATCGCAGGCAGCGGTGATTATGGCGAGTTGTTGACCGCGAAACTCACCGTAGCCATAAACGTCACGCAACACATCAATCGGCAGCATGCGCGAAGTATATCTGCGATCGCTGCCGAAGCGGTTACGGGAAGGCGAAAACGTACAGTTTTACGCCTTGATGTCCTCAAC
>JAPUJX010000029.1 GCA_027295975.1 Gammaproteobacteria bacterium | reverse complement strand
GTGCATGGAATCGGATTGAGCGGCTGCGATAACACTCGAACCGACGGCCGTGTCGACAACCGTGTCTACCACCGTGTCTGCCACCGCGTCGAGATTTTTACCGACGGGGCGTGTCGTGGTAATCCCGGGCCTGGAGGTTGGGCTGCGTTGTTGCGTTCTGCAGACACGGAAAAACTCGTGAATGGAGCAACGGCGGATACCACCAACAACCGAATGGAACTGCAAGCGGCTATCGAAGGCCTCAAGACCCTGAAACGATCGAGTCGAGTTGTGCTGACGACGGATTCGAAATACCTGCGCAACGGCATCAACACCTGGGTGCCCAGGTGGAAGCGTAATGGTTGGCGGACGGCTCAAAAAAAACCGGTCAAGAATCGTGATTTATGGGAGGCCCTCGATGAACTCGTCGTGCATCACGAAATCGAGTGGCGCTGGGTAAAGGGGCATAGCGGCCATCCCGAAAACGAACGGGTGGATCAAGCGGCGAACGACGCAATTGATGAGCACCTGGACGGTGTTTCTTGAGACTCATCGTTCTCGATACGGAAACAACCGGCCTGGAGCCTTCCCAGGGGCACAAGATCATCGAAATAGGCGGGGTGGAAGTTGTCGACCGCAGGCTCACCGGCAGGCATTTTCACAAGTACATCAATCCCCAGCGCGATATCGATGACGGGGCGTTCGAAGTGCACGGTATTTCGTCGGAGTTTCTGGCTGACAAACCGATCTTCGCCGAGATTGCCGGAGAGTTTATCGAGTTTGCCGGCGGCGCGGAGTTGGTTATTCACAATGCGCCTTTCGACGTTTCGTTCCTCAACTATGAACTGTCTCTGTTGGAGCAATCCCTGGGGACAATCGAAGAGCATTGCCAGGTAACGGACTCCCTCGCCCTTGCACGGCGTAAACATCCCGGACAGAAGAACAGTCTCGATGCACTGTGTCGGCGTTATGAGGTAGATAACTCGGCGCGACAATTACACGGAGCCTTGTTGGACGCGGAGATTCTTGCGGACGTCTATCTGTTGATGACAGGCGGGCAGACAACCCTGTTCGACACAACCCAGGACGCCTTTCTGACGCCTTCCGAAGATCGGATGTATTCGCCAGACATCTCAGCCGATCGCCGCCCACTCAAGGTGCTGTCGGCCTCGGCGGAAGAGCTTGCAGCACACGACGCGATGATCGATTTTCTCGATCAACAGAACCCCAGGGGCAGCTTGTGGAGGCGTCTCGAGGATAGTTCGGAACCAGACGCCAGGTTGTAACAGCGCCCCGGAACGAGGCGCGGACTCCTCCATGGAGTAGCCTTACGGGAAGGGACTTCCCCGGCTTTGTGATAAGGTGATCGTCGCGTTCCGCAAGGAAATTCACGAACCGATGTGGCCCCTCGATCCCGACGAATTTGTACCGCGGCTGGACCTCCCCGACAACCACGACCGATCGGCATCCTGGTATTTCATTTGTATCAGCGGAAAAATTGCGTGTATTTCCGAACACGGGATTCCGCGCCCTATCAACGCTGATGAATATCGTTGGTTGGATATTGAGATTCTATCCGACCACTATATGGGTCAGTTTCGCGGCCACGCCTGTTTTGCCGTGGAGGCTAGCGGGCGGCTTCCCGAAGGATATGTTCTGGCCGGATTGCGCGAGTGGCTGGGCAGGGTCGAACCAGCGCTTTTTTATCTGGCCGGACGAGCCCAGCAGATAGTCGCGTGGCACGACACCAACCGGCATTGTGGCCGTTGTGGCGGCGGGATGGATAACCATCCCGAGGATCGGGCAAAAATCTGTAACGACTGTGGACTGATAAATTACCCCCGGTTGTCTCCCAGCATCATCGTTCTGGTGCGCCGGGATCGGGAGATGTTGTTGGCGCGCAACGCGAACTGGCCGCAAGGCATGTACAGCACCCTGGCTGGCTTCGTTGAACCGGGTGAGTCGATAGAGCAAACCGTACATCGGGAGGTGTTCGAGGAAGTTGCGTTACGGATAAACAACGTACGGTACCTCGGCAGCCAGAGTTGGCCTTTTCTGAATTCTCTGATGCTCGGATTCCACGCGAGTTACGACAGCGGTGAGATCGTTTGTCAGGAAGGCGAAATTGCCGATGCCAGATGGTTTCGATGGGACGAACTACCCAACGTTCCGCCCGCTACGGCAATTTCACGCTGGCTGATTGATGATTTCATCGCGGATGTTCAGGGTGATCGATGATGGGTCGTGTTGCGAAAGATCGCAATCAACAGAAACGCCCACATGAGATAACCGTCTGCGCGGAATTGCCCACTCATGAACGACTTGAGCACGTCCTGCTGTCCGGAAAGTAAAGCAGCCGCGTCTTCAACGCCTTCGAAATGAAATGTTGCGTCACAAGACCGGGACTCGAGGGTGGTGAATTCGAGAGCCTGCTCGCGGATTCGAAACGTGAGTCTTTCCTTTGCCATGGCGAGACAAAAAGTCGCATCCAACCCCTCCGTGGCATGCGGAGAGAAGTTCTTCTCGAGATGAGCCTGTAACTCGGCGAGCACCATCAACGCATCTGAGCATGGTTCGGATTCAAATATCAAGGAGGGTCTCAAGGAAGCCCCGGATGGGTTGAAGTAACTGGAATCGTTGCTGTCGGGTGCCGAAAACCGGATGGGAAGCTCGCTGGACTGAGTATGTTCGAAACAGTACATTAGCGCGCTGCAATCATTGGGTGGATTATGGCGCACGTGTACCAGTATCTGGTTTTCCTCGCCGAGGCGGTCACCGTGGTAGTTGCCGTTCTGGTGGTGTTGTCGGCAATTGCATCGCTGAGCATGCGTCATCGTTCGAGCGAAAGTGGCCACCTGGAAGTTCGTAAACTGAATGACCGTCTGGAGGCGCTTCGAAACTGCCTGCAGGAAGTGGTGCTCGACCCGGCGAGCTTCAAGAAGGTTCGTAAACAGGAAGCGAAGACCAAGAAGCAGGAAGGCAAGGCGGTGGCTAAATCCCGCAAGACGGAAAGTGAGACAGAGCAAAAGCGGCGGGTGTTCGTCATAGACTTCGAGGGTGACGTGCACGCTTCCAAAGTTGATCATCTGCGCACCGAAATCACCGCTATGTTGACGTTGGCGCAACCCACGGACGAAGCGGTAGTCAGGATTGAAAGCCCCGGAGGCGAGGTTCATGGTTATGGTCTCGCGGCATCACAACTCGCGCGTATTAAAGAACATGGTATTCCGCTGGTTGTTACGGTGGACAAAATTGCTGCGAGCGGGGGTTATCTCATGGCGGCCGTTGCGGACCGGGTGCTCGCGGCACCTTTTGCCATCGTCGGTTCCATCGGCGTCATTGCGCAGATCCCGAACGTACATCGTCTGCTGAAGAAACACGATGTGGACGTCGAGGTGCTTTCTGCTGGTCGTTACAAACGCACCCTCACCCTGTTGGGAGAAAACACCGAAGAAGGCCGGAAAAAGTTCGTCGAGGAACTCGAGGACATACATGCTCTTTTCCAGGAATTTGTCTCTGCTAATCGTCCGGCTCTCGACATCAGCCGGGTTGCGACCGGAGAAGCCTGGTATGGACAACGGGCCATCGATCTGCAACTCGTGGATGAGATATCCACCAGCGACGAATACTTGAGCAAGGCATGCGACGATGCCGACGTGTTCGAGATTCGTTGGGTCGAGAATAAGAAGCCCTTCGATAGGGTGATGGCCCGAATGGAAACTGGAATTAAAGATATATTCCATCGGGTCATGAACTGGAGAGGGGGAATATGAGCGGTTTCCGCGCGTTGTTGGTGGAAAAGACGGCTTCCGGCTACGACCGGCAACTGGTCGAGCGAAACGTGGATGATTTACCCGAGGGAGACGTACTCATTGATGTTCTTTACTCGTCGTTGAATTATAAGGATGCGTTGTCGGCGACCGGCAATCCAGGTGTCACCCGCAATTTCCCCCACACCCCGGGGATCGACGCCGCCGGTGTCGTGCTGGATTCCGCGGTTGCCGAATTCGCCGGCGGCGACGAGGTTCTCGTCACCGGTTATGACCTTGGAATGAATACATGTGGTGGCTTCGGGCAGCGTGTTCGGGTACCCGCCGGTTGGATCGTACCGCTGCCCGCCGGGCTCACGTTGCAAGACTGCATGGTGCTCGGAACCGCTGGTCTTACCGCCGCGCTGTGTATCCACAAGCTTGAAGGCGCGGGGATGAACGTGGATTCGGGACCGGTTCTCGTCACGGGTGCAACCGGCGGGGTAGGCTCGGTGGCGGTGAAATTACTGGCACACCTCGGTTACGAGGTCGCCGCGGTAACCGGCAAGGCCGATCAACACGAGTTTCTCGAACGTCTGGGAGCAACCCGCATCCTCAGCCGGGATGAGGCTCGTGAAGGGGCAGAGCGGCCGATGCTCAAGGAAACCTGGGGGGGAGGGGTGGATACCGTGGGTG
>JAPUJX010000289.1 GCA_027295975.1 Gammaproteobacteria bacterium | reverse complement strand
ATCAGACTAGTGGATGTCCTGAATCGGATCTGAATCGGATCGGAATCGGATCTCTGAATCGGATCTCTAGTGGATGTCCTGAATCGGATCTCTGAATCGGATCTCCTGAATCGGATCTGAATCGGGTCCAGCTAGAACGCGGGGCGTGGGGTGACGATGGGGAATCGCCGCGGGAACTCATCGAAAAGATTCCCGAGGTCCGCCAAGGCGGTCAAGTCGCCGTCTAGCGCTAGATTGCCGTCAGCGATCAGATCAACCGCAGTGGTGAGCCCCATCATCATTCGTTTGAAGTTGATGCTCGTCAGAGTCAGTACCGCGTTGGGCGCGTCTGCTTCGCGGTTTTCAAAGGCGTGCAGCACCGCGTTTTCGATGACCATGAGATAAGTCGTTGCAAGATCTGAGAAATGCAAATTGAAATGCAGCGTTTTCCCGTCCGCCTTTGGTCCGTTTAAACGAACTGCCATGGCCTGGAACATATTCTGGATCGGCATGCCACGCGCCATGCCCTCATTGGCCGTAAAGCTTGCTGTACCGGGGGTGTCGGCACGCAATTCCTTTGCGCCGCTGAGATAGAAGTTCCGCCACGGCGCGGATTCGGATTGATAACCGAGTTGTTCTAGCGTGTTGGCCAATAATGCACGCGCCGCGGCGTTTTCCGGTTCTACCATCACCAAGTGATTCAACACCTCGGCTACCCAGCGGTAATCGCCTTGTCTAAATGACTGACGGCTTTTCTGGATTACCGCATCTGCACCGCCCATGAAGTCGACATAACGTTTGCCGACTTCTACCGGGGGTAGCGGGTAGAGGTGAGCCGGGTTGCCGTCGAAGTATCCAAGGTATTTGACGTATACGGCACGAGCATTGTGGTTCACGGTTCCGTAATAATCACGATTCGCGAAATCCAGTCCCAAGCTGTCCGGTAGCCGGATCTGCTCGGCAATTTCCTCTTTGGTATAGCCGTGGTTGGCCAACCGCAGAGTCTGATCGTGAATATACTTGTACATGTCACGTTGTTTTTTCATGTATTCGCATGCTTCTTCCCGACCCCAGGTGGGCCAATGGTGGCAAGCGAACTGCACCTCGAGACGGTCGCCATATCGATCGATGGCTTCGTTGATCTGCGCGCTCCAGTCGAGCGCGTCACGGACTTGCGCACCGCGAGGTGTGTAGACGTTGTGCAGATGGTGTGAAGTGATCTCGGACATACACAGCGCTTTGAACCGAGGAAAGTAGAAAACCATCTCGGCAGGCGCTTCTGTGCCGGGCGTCATCTGAAATTCTATGTCAACGCCATCGAGCACACGTGTTTCCCCGGTTTCTTTGACGATGTCATTGGGCACTATAAATCCGGTGCTGCCCATGGAAAGGGCAGCGCCAAGACCAGCGGTCACGAAGGCGTGAGGTGACGGCGCTAACAAATTCCCGTACATGTACGTGGCGCGGCGGTTCATGACGTTCCCTGCGAGCACGTTTTCGTTGAGTGCCTCGTCTACGAAATGTTCGGGAGCGACCATGGGGATGGCACCGGAGTCGATGTCGGCGGGATCAACTACCCCGAGCACGCCAGCGAAATGGTCTGCGTGGCTGTGGGTGATGATGATGGCGGTAACCGGTCTCTCGCCCAGGTGAGCGTTGGCGAGGTCCAGAGCAGCCCGGGAGGATTCCGCCGAGGTAAGCGGGTCGATGAGAATCCAGCCACGGTCACCTCGAATCAGTGTCATGTTGGCGATGTCGAAAGAACGAATCTGGTAGATTCCATCCACGACCTCGAACAGGCCGTGGTTGAGCGCATTCAGCCGTGCCTGGCGCCAAAGGCTGGGATTCACCGTATCCGGTGCATCTTCCTCTTTGAGAAAATCTACACCCGAGAGATCAAAGGTGACGCGGCCGTCCCCACGGGTGATCGTCACGGGGTCGATACTTGCAATGAAACCGCGCGATGCGTTGTCGAAGCTGCGTTTATCGGTAAATGGCAACGCTGCCCGAACCGCATCGTTTGCCGCCCGGGTAAAGTCAGAGGCTGGTTTCGAGGTGGCCAGGTCCGCGGGAAGCTGGAAGGGACGTTCGTTCATGTCGGTGCCATCGAATGAAATGAAGCAGCCATGCTAGCGACTTTGAACCGGCATAGGGAGCAACCTGTCGCTAACAACACCGAACAAGCCCGGCGTCTCCTTGGGTCGCGGTGCTCTTCTTTCAAACCGCGCGAACGTCCACCGCAACATGAAGTTCCTGCGCGCCACCACCTCGGATGAACCCCCGGGTGGGACTGACGTCGCTGTAATCTCGTCCCCAACCAATGGTGATGTGTTCGTTTTGCGGTCGCAGGTTGTTCGTGGGGTCGAAATCCACCCAGCCGAATTCGGGGCACCACACGGAAAACCAGGCGTGAGAAGCATCAGCCCCCGTTAATCTTGGTTTGCCGTCGACCGTTTGGGTAAACAGATAACCGCTCACATAACGCGCAGGCAGACCGAAAGATCGCAGGCAGGCAATGCCAAGGTGGGCGAAGTCCTGGCAAACACCGGCATGGGCCTCGAGAATATGCGATACAGGTGTGTATACATCGGTTACCCCGCCCTGATATTCGAAATCCTCGAAGATTCTCTGAGTGATTTCCATGGCGGCGCGCAACAGGGGCCTTCCCCGCGTAAAACTCGCCCGGGCATATTCTACTACCGTCTCCAAGCTGATCCGGGGCGACGGAAAGCAGTATTTCGATGCATGCCGGGCATCATCGTCGAGGGGAACCTGCATCGATTCCGAGATGGATTCCCATGGGGGGCTCAAGTCCATCATGATCTCCTGATCGGCGCGTACGTCTACTTTCAGGTGATTCGTGATGATGAGTTCCTGATGCCGCTGTTGAATAACCACATCGGTCACGGCGTTACCGAAATAATCCGTCCGTTGCTGTAAGGAGACCGGTTCGGGTTCGACGCTGAGTTGCGTACTGAGTACCTGTTGTTCTTTGAACGACCGTGGCGTCAGGTGCAGCAACTGATAGGAACTTGCTACGGGTTGCGCATAGTGGAAACGGGTTGTGTGTGAAACCTGGTAGCGCATGTTGGCGCTCAACTATGCCGAGAGGTATGGTCGAAGTAGGTTCGAGTGATCTCCTGGGAGAGCAGGTCAACCGCTTGCTCGGTACGTTTGAGAAGCCTTGCGAGGTGTGTGCGCCGGCCTCGTTTACTGATGACGTCCACCAGTTTGTCAACATCTGCCAACGCAAGGTCGGTGTGTGCCGTGAGCAGAATGCGCCCGGACTCACTCAGTCCTTTTTCTTCGTGTTCCATCGGCATGACACTCATGTGTTCTTGCATAATCTCAACTTGATGAATCACTGCCCGAGGATTGGAGTTGTCGACCAACAACAGATCTAGAACTGTGTTCAGCGTAGGATTGGCGCGGTAGCGTGCGCGATGCGTGATGCTGCTATCGCAAGCGTCCAACAAGAGATTCAACGCTCCAGGCTGTTGGGGCTCGTTGGTACACAGATCGCCGATCACCTGTACGACAAAACGGCTGCGTTCGAGGCGCCGACCGAGATCCAGCAACCGCCAGCCGTGTCCCCGAGTCATGTTCTCGTGGATCTGACCGTTTACCGCCGAGAGCTTCTCGATGAGATCGTTCAAAAGCCTCGAGGCATCGGCAACCGAATGAACTCGCCAGCGCAGCTGGGGTACTTCCGACAACGCCTCGAACAGCCGCCAGGCGTCACGGGAAAGACGCTCGCGCACGTGGTTCGCCGTGCGGTATACGTTAGCCAGCACCCTGGCGAGACCGTCTTTGCTCTCCGGTCCGAACAGAATGTTCCACAATTCCTGCTCCACGGCCTGTTGCCCGGCAACGGCGGCACGTCGTGCCCGTTGCGAGGACAGGTAGTCCATGGATCCCAGCAGACGGGTGAGAATATCCAGCGCAACCGGCTGTTCATCGGCATCTCCACCCCCACCGATGTAACGGAACAACGTTCGATACAACCTCACTGCTCCCTCGCTGCGCTCCAGATAACGTCCGAGCCAGAAAAGATCGTCGGCTGTGCGGCTGGGAAGATCTCGATCACTGCGTCGAGTGGCCACAGACAAGTTGGCAGGGGAGTTAGTGAGAAAACTCTCGTTCGCGCGGACCCACACATCCTTACTGATGTCTCCCGACGGGGTTGATACGCGAGCCAGTCCCCCTGGCATGACCTGGTAGCCGTTTTCGGTAGCGGCGACATACAGCCGGAGCATCATGGGCGCAGCCTCCCAATGACCCTGTTCGTTCCAGTAGGGTACCGTCGACAATGCCACGGGCTCCCTTCCAACGTAGTGATAAGGCGTCAGGTTGATCGCTTGCTCGAGTTGCGCTGAGCCGACCTCATCCACATCGGTTGCCATGTAGGTGAGCACGGAGCTTTCCAGCAGTGGTCGGCGGACGAACGCTTGGCGCAGCACCAGAGCATCGATGCGGTGCTGAACATAAGCCTGTTCTTCGGGTTGACCACACCACCAGGTCGCCAGGCTCGGCAAAGCCAGTTCTTCCTCTAGCAGGCTGAGACACAGCGCGGGCAGAAAACTCATGATCGCGTCGTTTTCGACCACACCGGAGCCGATAGCGTTGCCGATGACTACGTTCTTGTTGCTCGCCGCGCGCAACAGGCCCGGCACCCCCATCATGGACTGCGGGCGTAATTCCAGTGGATCACAATCCGCAGACTCTATCTGGCGGGTTACCAGGTTGATCATCTTCAACCCTTCGAGCGTTTTCAGATACAGCCGACCATCGCGCACCGTGAGGTCTGCGCCTTCCACCACCGGAAAACCGAGATAGCGGCCGAGAAAGGTGTGTTCTGAATAGATAGCATCCTCAGGTCCGCCGGACAGGATTACCGCCAGCCCGTCACCTGCCGTGCTCAGAGCACCCAATCGCTGCAGGTTATCGCTGTATGAGCGAAAGAAGTAAGCGAGGCGCGATATGCCGCTTCTTTCGAAAAGCTCGGGTAAACATCTTGCCATGATCATGCGGTTTTCGAGGGCGAAGCCGAGACCCGAAGGCGCTTCGGTGCGATTGCTCAGCACCCGCCATTGACCATCTGGGGAGCGACCGAGATCAAACGCCAGCAGGTGCAGGTAGACGCCTTCCGGCGCCTCATAACCGCAGCTTGGCAGCAGGTAATCCGGGTTTGCGAATGCGAGCGCAGGAGGCAGATCGCCCATCAGCAGGTCTTGCGGCCCGTAAAGATCCGCGACGATTTTGTTCAATAACCGAGCGCGCTGGATCAGCCCGGTCTCGAGCGTCTGCCATTCATCCGGATCGAGTACAAAGGGCAGACCGTCGAGCTGCCATGGCCTGCGGGTACCATCGGCGAGATAAGTGACGGCATTCTCCTTGAGCAAACGTCCCACGCTCGCATCCAGGTTGGCGGCCCAAGTGGTCCCTTTCCGCAACAGAGTTTCACCGATGAATCCCCAGTGACGGCGCAGCTTTCCATCCCCCATGAATTCGTCGTAAGCGCTACCCGCGGTCTGGTACAGACCGGCGATGGAGGTCTCGCGTTCGGGGTTGTTCGATTCGGTATTCATGTGGGGAGGCTGGTCGTTGTCAGGTTTCTTGGGATTGGACCGAGGCCGGGTCGTCCAGCTGCGCGAAATAGCGTTTTGCCGCCTCCTTGACCCTGGGTGCGAGCAGCAACGCCGAGATCATGGTCGGAATAGCCATGAGCGCAAAAGCGCCATCGATGATACCGATTGCTGCCTCGAGGGTCACCACGCTCGCCACCACAATGAAGCCGATATAGAACCAACGGTAGTGTTGTTTGCGATTCGCTCCGAACAGAAAGCCCGCGCACTGGGTGCCATAGAAGGAATAGGTGAAAATCGTCGTGCTGGCGAAACACAGCACACACACGAACAGGATCACCAGCCCGGGTGTTCCGAGCAGCGCCTGAAACGCGCTGGCCGTCAGGGTAACGCCGGTTTCACCACTCGTTTGCCACACTCCCGAGAGCAGAATCATGAACGCCGTGGCGGAACAAACGAGCAGGGTATCGATGGCGGGGCCAAGCATCGCGACCAGGCCTTCTCGAATGGGCTCCCTGGTGCGCGCCGCTCCATGTGCCAAGGATTCCGTGCCGATGCCTGCCTCGTTGGAATAGGCACCTCGCTGCACCCCGTAAAGGATGACATAAACCAGTGCACCCCCGGCTACCGCGTCCCCGGTAAACGCATCCGTTACGATGAGGGCGATGACCGCGGGCAACTCGGTGATGTTGGTCAACACTGCGACGATTGCAGTGCCAAGGTAGAGAACGGCCATGAAGGGAACAACCCGGCTTGCCACTGCAGCGATGCGTTTTAAGCCGCCGAAGATCACAGTTGCGGAAAGGATGGCAATAATGATTCCCGCACCAATGTTGAAGGTCGGGTGCGCAACACCCGCTTCCAGCATGCCGAATTCGACGAACACTACTTCGCGAAGGACCTGAACGAGCTGATTGGCCTGAAAGGCGGGGAGACAACCGATGAGCCCGAAAAATGCAAAAACATAAGCGAGGAAACGAAGTTTTGGAGAAAGCGCTTCGCGAATGACATACATCGGACCACCCTGGAGATCTCCATTGCTGTCGCGCCCGCGGTACATTACCGCCAGCGAACAGGTGAAGAACTTGGTAGCGATACCGACAATTGCGGTTATCCACATCCAGAATACAGCGC
>JAPUJX010000288.1 GCA_027295975.1 Gammaproteobacteria bacterium | reverse complement strand
GCGTGTTCCGCAGATGGCGGATGCGGAATCCGTATGCCGCGGCTTGCCCCAACGTGGTGACGTCACTTACACGGGTCTCGTGCTCAACCGGCGCGGTTACGATCGCCTGCTGTCAACCGAGAGGCTGGACGAAGCCGGACTGGTGGTGCCTGCCAGTGATACGTTCGGCGAACGCAATCAGGGAATGGATGTGCAGTCCGGAGTTGTCATGGCCCGGGAGGTATTGCGGGATGCCCGACAGCGGGGATTGAGAGCACAAGCCACCATCGCGGTGGCTTTTGGGTGTCCCTTCGAAGGCGAGGTGGCGGTTCGGCGGCTGGTTGATATCGCTTGCGCGCTTGCCGAGGAAATACCGGTTGAGATCGCTCTTGCGGACACCATCGGGGTAGGTGTTCCAAGTCAGGTTCGAGATGCCTTCGGTGCCATACGCGAAGCGTTGAGCGATGAGATACCTTTACGCGCGCACTTTCACGACACCCGCAATACCGGCATCGCGAACGCTTACGCCGCCATCGAAATGGGTGTTGAGACGCTCGATGCGAGCATCGGCGGAATTGGCGGTTGCCCGTTTGCGCCGAATGCTACCGGCAACATTGCCAGCGAGGACCTGGTGTACATGTTGAATCGAATGGGCGTGTCTCATGGAGTTGATCTGGACTCGCTCATAGACAGCGCCGATTGGCTGCAGACGGTATTGGGTAAACGGGTGCCGTCGAGCCTCTTGCGGGCCGGCGGATTTCCGGCTGAGAGTTGACTACCCTTGAGCGCCGAATCACTTAGTGGACCTTTGCAGGACATACGCGTTGTCGAACTCGGGCAGCTCATCGCGGGGCCGTTTTGCGGTCAACTCATGGGCGATCTTGGTGCGGAGGTCATCAAGGTAGAACCTCCCGGAGTCGGAGATCCGATGCGCGAGTGGGGCCAGGGTATTCCCGTGTGGTGGTCTGTCATTGCCCGCAACAAGAAATCCATCACGCTGAATCTACGGGAAAAGGAAGGGCAGGCATTACTGAAGCGGCTTGTTGCCCAGGCCGACGTGGTGATCGAAAATTTCCGTCCGGGTACGATGGAAAAATGGGGGCTCGACTATCCCACCCTGGCGGCGTCGAATCCGGGCCTCGTCATGGTGCGGGTATCGGGTTTTGGCCAGACCGGGCCTTATGCGCGGCGTGCGGGTTACGGTTCCATCGGCGAGGCGATGGGGGGTATACGGTATCTTGCCGGCGATCCGGATCGTCCGCCGAGTAGAGTGGGACTGTCCATCGGCGATTCGTTGGCGGCAACCTTTGCGTGCGTGGGGGCGCTGGCGGCGTTACACAGCCGGGAGACCACCGGGCGCGGTCAGGTGGTGGATTCCGCGATCTACGAAGCGGTTCTTGCAATGATGGAATCGACGGTTCCAGAGTACACCGAGGGCGGCACCATTCGCGAACGAAGTGGTGCCATATTGCCGAAGATTGCACCGTCCAACGTCTATCCAACCAGTGGAGGCGAGATGGTCGTCATGGGCGCCAATCAGGATTCCGTGTTTGCCCGCCTCTGTCAGGCCATGGGTCGAGAAACGCTGGCTGTCGACGAGCGATTTCGCGACCATGCCGCGCGCGGTGAACATCAGGCTGAACTCGATGCGCTCATCGGGCAGTGGTCGGCCGGTTATAGTGCAACGGCACTGCTCGAGATCCTGGAAAATCACTCGGTGCCCGCAGGGCGAATTTACCGGGTGCCGGAGATGTTGAACGATCCTCAGTATGTCGCTCGCGAAGCCATCGTTGCCGTCGCGCACCAACGGTTCAAGAACCTGAAGATGCAGAACGTGGTTCCACGACTCTCGGAAACGCCGGGCGGTATTCGCTGGGCAGGTCCGGAGCTTGGTGAACACAACAAAGATGTTCTGCAGGGATTGTTGGGGATGAACGACGCGGAGCTTGCCGATTTAACCGAGCGCGGAATCGTCTAGGTGACGTCAGCGGTCGTTTCGAAATTGCTGCCCGCCGATGTTCAACAGGCAAGCCAACGTATTGCTGGTTACATTCACCGGACGCCGATTTTGACGAGTTCCCGGCTTAACGATCTCGTGGGAGTCGAGCTCCATTTCAAGTGCGAAAACTTCCAGCGTTCTGGCGCGTTCAAGATGCGTGGAGCGACCAATGCACTGCTGCAGTTGTCGGAGGAACAACGCAAAACGGGAGCCGTGACCCATTCCTCCGGCAATCACGGTGCGGCTCTGGCATTGGCGGGATCGCTCAGCGATGTTCCGGTCTGGGTGGTCGTGCCCGAAAATGCGCCTTCCTTCAAACGCCGGGCCATCGAGCGTTACGGAGCGACGTTGGTAAACTGTGGGCCTACCCTCGAAGACCGCGAAACCGTGGCGCAACAGGTGGGCGCCGAGACGGGGGCGGTGTTTGTCTCGCCGTACAACGACGAGAGGGTTGTTGCGGGTCAGGGTACGGCTGCGCTGGAGTTCATTGAAACGGTGCCGGATCTCGACGAAGTCTGGGTGCCGGTTGGTGGCGGCGGCCTGGCCAGCGGTTGCGTGGTTGCGTTGCAGGGTAGTGGGGTGCGGGTATGCGGCGCGGAGCCCGAGCTTGCGGATGATGCCTATCGCTCCCTCGCTTCGAAGACCTTACAACCGGCCCTCGAGCCAACCACCATCGCCGATGGATTGCGGACCGCGTTGGGCACCATCACGTTCGGCATATTGAATGCCTACCGGCTGGAAATTCGCCTGGTTTCCGAGGTTGCCATCGTTGCTGCGCAGAAACTGGTTTACGAATGTCTCAAGATTGTGGTGGAGCCATCGTCGGCGGTGCCACTTGCGGCCCTGCTGGACCGCGAACATCGGCACGCGGACGGTGTTTCCCGGGTCGGGGTGATTCTTACCGGAGGCAATCTGGAATTTCCGGGACGCTGATCAGGAGGGGGGATGTTGGAATTGCGGCCAAACTGTGAACACTGCGACAAGGACCTGGCGCCGGACGGGAAGGGCGCGGTGATCTGCACCTTTGAATGTACATTCTGTGTGGATTGCGGTGAGAATGTCTTTCACGCTATCTGTCCGAATTGCGGCGGTGAACTACTATCGAGACCGTCGCGCCCCGCGGCGTTGCTCGAGCAGTTTCCAGGTTCACGCGAGCGCGTCTTGAAGACCAGGTAATAATCAGTTGAGGTAAGTTATGGCTGACATCGTATTAGAAAGTTCGGAAAAGACCTGGTTGGGTCACCCCCGCGGGCTGTTTGTGCTCTTTTTTGCGGAGATGTGGGAACGGTTCAGTTTCTACGGGATGCGTGGCTTGTTGGTGTTTTATCTAACGAGGCACTTCCTCTTCGACGATGCCGAAGCGGCTGGAATATATGCCACCTATGGTTCGCTCGTTTACCTGATGCCTGTGTTTGGCGGGCTTGTCGCGGACCGCTACCTGGGTGCGAAACGCGCGATTATTTTCGGAGCCGTACTTCTTTGTTGCGGCCATCTGGGGATGGCTTTCGAAGGTGATGCGGCCGCGCTTGTGGCCGGGGAAGTGGTTCGAGACGCAACTTCGTTGCAGACGTTCTACTTTTCGATCGCTTTCATCATCATAGGTGTCGGTTTCCTGAAACCGAATATTTC
>JAPUJX010000287.1 GCA_027295975.1 Gammaproteobacteria bacterium | reverse complement strand
ACGGTGTTCGAGCGGACCCGTGAGTTCGGCATGCTGCTCGCCCTGGGCACCCGGCCGGTGAGCATTGTCGCGCTGATCCTCTGGGAAGCGGTGTTCATGTGGGGGTTGGGTGCACTGATTGGCTTGAGCCTGGCAAGCTCGCTGCTCTGGTGGCTTGCGGATGTGGGGATCTACCTGGGGGAGACCATGGAGGAGTTTTCCGCGCAGTTTTTCATGCCTGCCCGAATATATCCGGACATCAGTTTCGAAGGCATGTTGACCGCTCCGCTCGTCATGTTGGCGGGTACTTTGCTCGCCGCACTCATACCGGCCCTCAGGATTCCGCTCATGCAACCAGTTGAAGCGCTTCGAGAGGAATAGGCACCATGGCAGAAATTGCGCTCCCCACAGCGACGCCGAGCAGGCCAAAGGTCCGGATCGGGAGCCATCTTTTTGCCATTGCCTGGCGCAATTTGTGGCGCAACCGGCGCCGGACCTGGCTTACCGCCGGTGGTATCGCCTTTGCCGTGTGGATGTTGATTTTTGCGCGTTCCATGCAGGATGGAACATTCATCATCATGATCGACAACGCCGCGCGCATGATGACCGGCCACATCCAGGTGCAACATCCCGATTATCAGGACGACCCGCGTGTGGAACATACCCTCGAACAGGCGACGCAAATCGCCGAGCAGGTGGCCGCTCACCCCGCTGTCGAACAGGCATCCCTGCGTGCTCAGGCGTTTGCGCTGGTTTCGTTCGGCGAGCGCAGTTTTGGCGCCCAGGTCATGGGGGTCGAACCCGAAAAAGAAATAGGCTGGTCAACCCTTGCGAATATGCAGGTTGAAGGTCGTTATCTCGAAAAATCGGGTGACGCGTTCCTCGGCTCGGTGCTTGCCAGGAACTTGGGCCTTGGGCTGGGTGACGAAATTGTCCTGCTTGGCTCGGCCAAGGAAGGCGGTGTTGCCGCCGTGGTTGCTACCGTCGTCGGTACCTTCACCTCGGGTCAGGCGGCAATCGATCGCGCGCTGGTGCAGATAACGCTCAATGATTTTCGCGAAGGCTGGGAACTCAGCCCCAATGAGGCTCATGCGGTCATCGCCGTCACGAATGCGGTAACTGGCAGCAATGAGGTCGCACGGGCGTTCGACGGTCCGAACCGGGTGAGCCTCGGGTGGACGGATCTGATGCCTGAAGTGGAGCAGATGGTCGAGATGAAGCGGATCGGCACCGAGATGTTTTTTGTCTTGATCGCCGTCATCGTCACCTTCAGCGTGGTCAACACCTTCATGATGACGGTCTTCGAGCGCACCCCGGAATTTGGCATGCTGATGGCTATCGGCATGCGGCCGGGCTCCATCATGCTGCAGCTTTTTGTCGAAGCGTTCTGGCTGTGTACTCTGGGTCTGGTGTTGGGCGTGGGAATCAGTGCGGTAATGGTCGCGATAACGGGCGCCACGGGTATACCCTTACCGGCGGAAGCCACCGAAATGCTTGCCAACTACAACCTACCCGATCGCATGTACCCCGCATTCAGCCTCGATGCGGCCATCGTCGCATCCATCGCAATGTACATCGGTACCCAGCTTGCGGCGCTGATTCCGGCGCTCAGAGTACAGCGGATGCGTCCGGTGGAAGCGTTACGGGCACAGGAGTAACTTCACAAGATGCCGTTAAAATTGTTGGTGCAGCTTTCGGCCCGCAACCTCAGCCGCCATAAACGACGCAACTTCATGTTGCTGATGGCGATCTGCGTGGCGGTCGGCGGTGTCACGTTCATGAACAGCCTCATCCGCGGTTTCCAGTACGACATGCAGGAATCTGCGGTGGCCAATCTCACCGGACATGTGAAGATCCTGGCACCCGGTTATCTTGACGATCCCAGCATTGCCAAGAGTTTCAAGTTGGCAGCGGATTGGCAGCCCGATATTGCCGCCGAAGAACTCGAAGGCTGGGCGGCAAGGATACGCATTCCCGCCGTCATCATGAGCGAAAGAGAAACCCGCGGCATTCAATTTGTCGGGGTGGACCCCGCTCAGGAATCCATCTCGTTTCTTGGTGATGCGGATTACGATGGGCAATCGCTACGTGATGCAAGCGACAATCGCGTCGTCATCGGCCGCGCCTTAGCGGAACAGTTAGAAACCAAAGTGGGTCGGCGGTTGGTCATCATTACCCAGGGTGCGGACGGGCTCAATCGCGAGGCAGGTTTTCGTATAGCAGGCGTTTACGATGTAGAAGGCACCGGACTCGAGAAAATCTTCGTGTTCACCGGCATCAAGATGTTACAGCAGATGGTGGATGCCGAGGTGTTCACGGAAGTCTCCATCAAGCTTGCTGGCACTCCCAGGGAATTCAGCGTCAAGGTAGCACTGGCCGAGTTCTTCACCGGGTTAGTCGTGCTCGACTGGCAGGAGCTGGAACCACAGGCGGCGGCCATGTTCCTCTTTGCCGACGCCGCCATTTTCATATGGTTCCTCATCATGATGGGTGCCCTCATATTTGGCCTGGTCAATACCCTCATCACCGCGGTGATGGAGCGGGTGCGGGAACTCGGCATGTTGCGTGCGGTGGGGATGCGCCCCGGTGCGGTCATCGTCCAGGTGGTGCTCGAGTCCACGTTCATGATGGCCCTCGGGGTAACCATCGGTATCGGGATGGGGGTCGGGCTCATATTCTGGGCCGGTGATGGCATTGATCTCTCCGAGTGGGCACAAGGCATGGAGATGGCCGGCATGCGCAGTGTGCTCGTACCGAGGCTGATGATTGCGGATCTCATCCTGGTGGCGGGGTTGAGCATGGTTTTTGGTGTTCTGGCAAGCCTGTATCCGGCGTGGCGGGCGGTGAAAATAAATCCCTTGGAGGCGTTGAGACGATGACTGAAGTGGTAGTTCGATGTAGCGGGGTCACCCGCACCTATCAGGACGAAGCGGTTCCCGTTTACGCCTTGCGAGGGGTTGATTTCGAAGTCAGGCGCGGTGAATTCGTCAGCCTCGCGGGCCCGTCCGGATCCGGTAAGTCGACCCTTCTCAATGTCATCGGCGGCCTCGATCGCCCCAATGAAGGTTTGATCGAGGTTGACGGAATCAACCTCAACGATCTCAGCCAGAGCGAACTTTCCGATATGCGGTTGAACAAGATGGGTTTCGTTTTTCAGGCTTATAACCTCATCCCTGTGCTTTCCGCTCTGGAGAACGTTGAATTTATCATGCAGCTGCAGGGCGTCGGTGCCGCCGAGCGCTCGGAGCGTGCCCGGGCGGCGCTGGCTTCGTTGGGGATCAGCGAGCTGGAACATCGTCGTCCTGGAGAACTTTCCGGTGGTCAGCAGCAGCGAGCGGCGATTGCGCGGGCAATCGTCACCAATCCGGTGTTGCTCCTGGCCGACGAGCCGAGCGCCAACCTCGATTCCCACGCCACGGAGGAATTGCTGGAATTATTGCAACGTCTCAACGAGGAGCGCGGGGTGACCATAGTCACGGCTACTCACGATCCGATGGTGATGAGTTACGCAAAACGCCGGATAAATCTACGAGACGGAACCATCGTCGAGGACGCAATCAGCGCAGCTGCCTTACCCGCGGTAAGGTGAAACGACTCTGGTGCATTTTACCCCTGTTGGGGATTTCCCCCGCGCAGGGGTTGGAGGTGGACGTTCGCCTCAAGTTGTTCGCTACGGGCAGTGCGTTACCGAGCCACGATATTCAGAGACAGCTCGATGACAGCCCCATTTACGACATGAACGCGGATATGCGGCTCATGTTCCGCCACGATGTCGGCTCCGTGACGCTGCTCATGGATCATTCGACGACCCTTATCTCGGGGGATTCGTTCGCGTTTTCCAATGCCCCGGGAAGCACCCTGGACCAGACGCCGACGGATGACGAACGGCGGATCATGGACCTGACCTGGAACATCGAGGACGGTACCCGGCACCGCTCCTTTCATCGCCTGGATCGGTTGGCAATTCAGTATCGTAAGGGAGATTGGGGGGTCACGGTCGGCCGCCAGGCCGTCAGTTGGGGCAACGGTTTTGTGTTTCAACCCATGGATCTGTTCAACCCTTTTGCGCCGACCACGGTAGATCGCGATTACAAAGCCGGGGACGACCTCGTGTTGATAGAGAGGCTTTTTGCCGATGGCAGCGATTTGCAGTTGCTTGGGGTGGGACGACGTGACGCCGACGAAGAAGTCACCGGTCAGGCAGGAAGCCTCGCCGCCAAGTGGCACGGGTTCCTTGGCGAGGGAGAGCTCGAACTGCTCGCGGCCAGACATGTTTCCGACGAGGTATACGGTGTGGGGCTGCGATTCCCGTTAGGTGGTGCGTTGCTGCGGTCGGATGTGATCGCAACTCGACTGCGCGACGGCACTTGGGAGATTTCCGGGTTGCTGAATCTGGACTACAGTTTTGCTCTGGGTGATCACGCTACCTATGTTTTCGGGGAGTACTTCCACAACGGTTTTGGTGTGGACAAACTGCCAACCAATCCACTATTGCTTCCCAGCGCACTAACGGATCGGATTGGGCGCGGCGAGCTGTTCAATCTAATGAAGGACTACTTCGCTCTCGGCGCAAATATTCAATGGCATCCGCTCTGGACCCAGACGCTGGTGGTCATTGGTAACCTCCACGACGGGAGTTCCCTTATCCAGACGACCATCAACTACGAGCAGGGGGACCATCAACGCCTCCAGTTCGGTGCCGTGTTGCCGTTTGGTCGAGCAGGTGACGAGTTCGGAGGGGTACCCCTGCTCGGGGAGCAGATTACCGCGGGTGGTGCTACCCGCGGTTACCTGCGCTGGGTGTATTACTTCTAGAACCTTCCATCGCCAACCAGTCAGCCGATCTCGATCATCTTCCCGGTTTCTTTCGCTGCTTCTTCGTTGGCTTTTTTTGCTTCGACAAGCTGGGGTACAAACGTGTCGAGTTCGTCCAACGACCAGGTGCCCGTGGATTTGCCGAACTGCTTGATGACGATGGGTTGCTGCATGATGCCAACCCCGCCTCGACCGGTGTGAAAGATCTGTGCGCTGATGCCGGCAGCTTCCTCGCATGCCAACCAGACACAGATGGGTGCCACATGTTGCGGACCCCCTGTTTCCAGATCTTCCTCCCCTACTTCCTCTTTCCTCAGGGGAATAGTCATGCGGGTCAAGGCGCCGGGCGATATCGTGTTGACGGTACAACCGTATTTGGCCAGTTCCAATGCAAGTACTCTGGAAAAACCGGCGATGCCTGCTTTTGCGGCCCCGTAGTTGGCCTGGCCAAAGTTGCCGTAGAGCCCCGAGACGCTCGAGAAGTTGATGACCCGGCAACCGGTACGGTTGTTTTCGCGGATGTATTTGGCAAATGGCCGCGAACAGCAATAGTGGCCTCTGAGATGTACCGCCATCACCACGTCCCAATCAGCCTCTTCCATGTTGAATATGGTCTTGTCGCGCAATATTCCGGCGTTGTTCACCAGAATGTCCATGCCGCCGAAATTGTCGATCGCGGTTTTGAGCAGGCTCTCCCCGCCGCTGTATTCGGCGATGGATTCGGTGTTGGACGCTGCCTCTCCGCCGGCGGCTTTGATTTCGGCGACCACGTCATCGGCACTCTTTCCGGTACCGGTGCCATCGGTGTTGCCGCCAAGATCGTTGACAACCACCCTGGCGCCTTCGGCTGCCATCAACATCGCAATCTCGCGTCCGATACCGCGCCCCGCACCCGTGATCACGGCAACTTTATCGTCTAAACGTCCCATTTCTTCCCCCGGTTCATATAATGGATAGGCTGACAACAGCCTGGAAATATCTGCAGTGTGTCTCTATCTGGTTACGGCGTTTGCACGCAGAAGAGAAAATTCGAAAGATTTCGATACTAATACAGACGCGGGTACCGATGCGGAAAATTTTGCAGTGTTATGGGTTGTGGTTTGAACACCTGCGGAGATGGAACACTTGATTTGCTGGCTTCGGTTTATGCCCGCGGCGTAACCCATGCGGTGGCATTGATGCGTCATTCGGCACGGGAATTTGACCGCGGCAAAAACGATCTCGCCAATCCGCTGACCGAAGAAGGCCGTATGCTCGCGTACCGCTTTGGCGAGCGGCTGCCGAAACAGCTCATGGTGCGCGGTTATGCCAGTCCGCCCGAGCGTTGTCTGGAAACGGCATCATTGCTGATCGATGGCCATCGCGATCGCGGCGGCGAGGCAACTCGACGCCGGCCCGTGGAGGGGTTGGGGGTGTTTTACGTCCTCGACCAGATGAAAATGTGGAAGCGGATGGATTTTGTCGGTGGGCTGGTGCCCTTTTTGAATGCCTGGTTTCGCGGCGAGGTTCCCATGGATACGATGATTCCCGCCGAACTTGCCGCGAAGCTGGTGCTTCGGGTGATTGCCGGGAAGTTGAGATCCACCATCGCCCCGGAACAGCTCGATGTCTGTGTCTCTCACGATATGACTCTTCATCTGGTGCGCGACCGGCTCCTCGGTCGGAATGTTGGTGATCACGCTGTGGATTTCCTGGATGCGCTGGTGGTTTATGAATTGGATGGCGCGTTATGGGCGGCAACTCACGATGGTGAACCCCGGATAGTCGACCTTGCGCTGGAAGCGTGTTGAAAAATCCTCTGCCGGAACCGTTGCGGAACCGTTGCGGGACCGTTGCGAAAAAGGCGCCTTACGACGCCGTTTGTCTGGCGTTGCTGAACTCACGGCGGTAAAGGGGACGGCTTTCCGCCCGCGCATTTAGCCGATCTCGTTTTACCCCGTAACTCGCTTGGGTTCGGGGCTCTCGATGTCGTGCCGGGTTCTTCCCATGCGGCTCCCTGGGGGCTGTGGTTTTGATCGGCTTGTAAAAATCGACACGCGTCCGGTTGGATCGGTACTCGTGGTGGTTGTAGTCATTGCGCCACAACCAGCCGAGGTTGAAGCCGGGTCCGATATACCCTCGATGTGCATGACGCGGGCGCGGCTCGAGTATGGCGGTTACCGCACTCAGCTCGGTGTCCGGACTCAAATAAAGGTACCAGTGATCTCCGTATCTGGCCGGTGCCGCGATACGAACCTTCTGGTGGTTCAGGTGAACGGTTGGTGAACTGTAACGCCCGATCGTCAACCGCGTATGCCCGTGGGAACCGTGTACGACAACGGCCAGCAGGACGTAGTTGTCCAGATCGATGCGCCGGTGGCGGCTGATCAATCTCGCAAGCTTGATCCGTTCCGGTCCGTGGACATGCACGGGTATGTGCACCCTCAGCACGCCATGGTTGTCGATGGGGTTATTTGCGAAAACGCTGCCGGAAACCAGGGCGGCTCCGAGAGCAAACAAGCGAACAACTGACTTCATCATTTTCTCCACGGCTTTGTTGAGGACTGGCGACAGGTTAGGGTGTTTTCACTGAACACCCTGTGAATGGAAGCTGAACGATTTCTGAACGGTGCGGAAGTCTGGCGTGGGCGTAACAGGAAAGCTGGACAGTTTTGATAAACTAACGAACAGTGGTCGACAACGGGAATGACCAATGAAGTACGCCCTGAAAAATCTCGAATTAGCGGCAGTGATGCTGATGGTTGGTTGCGGAGGTGGTGGTTCGAGTTCCGCACCCCCAGCGGACATTAATCCACCCCCTGTATCCAACAATGTACCTGTTGCTGATGGGGGTCTCGATCAGGTTGCGATCCAGGGGTCGGTCGTCACGTTGTACGGCGGACGAAGTGCCGACGCGGATGGAGACAGCCTTACGTTTGACTGGAGCCTGATCGAGCGTCCCGCGGACAGTTTCGCCACCATCGGAGGGGCTGGAAAAACCGTCACCATCAATGTGGATGAACTCGGCGCCTACGTCATTGATCTCAGCGTCAACGACGGTGTTGACGACAGTCCCGTGGACCGGGTCACGATTGACGTTATCCTGTCACGGTCGCTGCTTGCGGATGGTACTGCCAATGGGATGTGGCCGAACTATCTCGGTAATCTGTCCGGCAACAAGTACTCGCCGCTTGATCAGATCAACGAGAACAACGTGGCGGACCTGCACGTGGTCTGGCGCTGGCGGTCGCCGGACAACGATCTGACTGCCTTCCAGAATTCGGCATTCGAAGCAACGCCGTTGATGATCGACGGGGTACTTTACGCCAGCACATCGTTCAGTCAGGTAGTAGCAATCGATGCGGTCACGGGTGAGACGCTCTGGATTCACGACCCGCAGTCATACAATTATGGCAGACCACCCAACAACGGGTTTCTCCATCGTGGCGTTGCCTATGCGGAACACGATGGCGTTAAAACGATTTACCTGGCGACGGGAGACGCCCGGCTCATCGCGCTGAATGCTGTCAGCGGCGAACCCCTCGAGACGTTCGGTTCTCTCGGCAACGGCTCGGTGGACCTGTTGGAAGATGTGCCGCGCCTAAACGCCAGCACCACACCGCTCGATGATGTACACGACCAGCCGGACATACCGGATCTGGCTGGTGTAGTGACTCAGGTCGGT
>JAPUJX010000286.1 GCA_027295975.1 Gammaproteobacteria bacterium | reverse complement strand
CGAACGGCTCGGCAAGGCGGCCGACCAGGTTCGTATTCCTGGATTTCGCCCCGGGAAGGTACCCATGAAAGAGGTACGGCGCCGTTACGGCCAGGCTGTGCGGGCGGAGGTTGCCGGAGAACTCATGCAAGCCAGTTTTGTCAGAGCGGTTCAGGAGGAAGATCTATCACCGGCCGGTTCGCCGAGTCTCGAGCTGGTGAAAATGGACCCGGGGGTTGATTTCGAATTCACCGCAACGTTCGAGGTTTATCCCAAGGTGGAATTGGTGGATCTGGCAAAGGTCGAAGTAAAAATGCCGGAGGCGGAAATCACCCCCGAAGACATCGACGATATGGTCGACCGGCTACGCGATCAACGAAAAACCTGGGCGCAGGTTGAGCGTGAAGCCTCCGATGGTGACCAGGTGACGCTGGATTTCACGGGTCATCTCGATGACCAGCCGTTTGAAGGGGGTAGCGGAGAAGATGTGAAGTTTGTCGTCGGCGGCGGGCAGATGATCGAAGACTTCGATCGTGGCGTGTGTGGCCAGTCAGCGGGTAGTGAGTCCGAGTTCGAGGCGGTGTTTCCCGAAGATTACCGGGTCGAGGAACTCCAGGGCAAAACAACCAGGTTCAAGATCAATGTCAAATCGGTGGAAGAAGCCAGCTTACCAACCCTCGATGAGGAATTTTTTACCGCGTTCGGTATCGAAGAAGGTGGGCTCGAGGCTTTTCGCGACGACGTGAAACAGAACATGCAGCGGGAGATGAACGCTGCCGCCCGTAATCAGGTCAAGGCCCAGGTCATGGATCGGCTCAACGAACTCCATGACACTCAGTTGCCTCACGCTCTGGTGCATCGCGAAATTCACGTTTTGAAAGATCAGATGTCACAACGAATGCGCTCCTATGGATCAGCCGACAACGAGTTGAACCTCCCGGACGAAATATTCAAGGATCAGGCCGAGAAGCGGGTCATGGTCGGGCTGATTGTCAATCAGATCATCGAGCTGGCCGAACTCTCCGCGGACCCGGATGCCGTGAGGGAACGCATCGAGGAGTTGGCCCAGCCTTATGCGGAGCCCCAACAGGTGATCAACTACTACTACGGTAATTCGGAGCAGTTACAGCAGATAGAAATGGGGGTGTTGGAAGACAAGGTAGTTGATTATGTAGTGGAACATGCCGCCGTGGAAGTCGTGTTCAGCAACTACGCGGACATTATCGCTGGAACCGCCGTTCCCAAACCCGAGAGCCCCGAAACGGATGACGAAGCGCGGTCCCCGGACACCGATATCGCTACCGGTGTGGCTTTACCGGAAGCGGATTCAGAGAACCCGAAAAGCTAAATTTCAGATCAGATCCGACGGAGAAAATTTGTGACAGACATTGTCGATCCTACGCTTATCCAGTCTACCAATCTTGGCCTGATCCCCATGGTCGTGGAACAGTCGGCGCGCGGCGAACGCTCTTACGATATCTATTCACGGCTACTGAAAGATCGAATCGTATTCATGGTTGGCCCCGTGGACGATCACGTGGCAAACCTGGTTGTCGCTCAGTTGCTGTTTCTGGAGTCGGAGAATCCGGACAAGGAAATTTCTCTCTACATCAATTCCCCCGGAGGAGCGGTGACCTCGGGTATGTCTATATACGATACGATGCAATTTGTACGCTGTGACGTAAGCACGATGTGTATCGGCCAGGCAGCAAGCATGGGGTCGTTTCTGCTGGCGGCGGGCACCCCCGGTAAACGTCATACGCTGCCGAATTCCCGAATGATGATTCATCAACCGTCCGGCGGTTCCCGGGGCGTGGCGGCGGACATAGAGATCCAGGCAAAAGAGATTCTGCTCATGAGGGGTAGGCTCAATCAGCTCCTCGCGGAGCACACGGGACAGTCCATCGAACGTATTGCCGAGGACACGGACCGTGACTACTGGATGAGTCCCCAGGAGGCGGTGGATTATGGATTGGTGGATCTGGTCAAGGAACCACGCAAGAAATTGGCCAAAGTGGTCGGCGAGTAGCTTCTGGCGAGCAGTAGCGGGTAATTGCAACGTTATTTGCTGTATAACCCCTTACATGGCGGGACTTGCAAAATTCCGATGAAGAACGCATGGTAATGTCGGTGGGCTCAGGCAGAGGTGGTTATGGCGGATGACAGCGGCAAAGGCGACGATTCAGGAAAACTCCTGTATTGCTCATTTTGCGGCAAGAGCCAACATGAAGTGCGCAAACTCATCGCCGGACCTTCCGTGTTCATTTGCGTTGAATGTGTCGAATTATGCGACGACATCATTCGTGAAGAAGTCTCGGAAGGCGGTAAGAGCAGCGAGGGTGATCACCTGCCTATTCCCCAGGAGATCAATGACATTCTGGATGAATACGTCATCGGCCAGGAGCATGCGAAAAAAGTGCTGTCTGTTGCCGTGTACAACCACTACAAGCGGCTGAACTACAGCGGCAAGAAAGACGACGTTGAACTCTCGAAATCCAACATCCTGTTGATTGGACCCACCGGCAGCGGCAAGACGTTGCTGGCGGAGACGCTGGCGCGTTTGTTGGATGTCCCGTTTACCATCGCCGATGCCACGACGCTCACCGAGGCGGGATACGTGGGCGAGGACGTTGAGAACATCATTCAGAAACTTCTCCAGAAATGTGACTATGACGTCGAGCGTGCCCAGGTCGGCATCGTCTATATCGACGAGATCGACAAGATTTCCCGTAAATCCGACAACCCCTCGATCACCCGCGACGTTTCCGGAGAAGGTGTGCAGCAGGCACTGCTGAAACTCATTGAAGGCACCATTGCGTCCGTTCCTCCTCAGGGTGGGCGCAAGCATCCGCAACAGGAATTTCTGCAGGTAGACACGGGTAACATATTATTCATCTGCGGCGGGGCGTTTGCGGGTCTGGAAAAAGTGATCATCGATCGTTCCGACAAATCCGGCATCGGCTTCGCCGCGGACGTCAAAGGCGAGTCGGATCGCTCCAACATCGGGGAAACGCTGTGCCAGGTCGAGCCGCAGGATCTCATCCGTTATGGACTCATTCCCGAGTTCGTCGGTCGCCTCCCCGTCGTCGCTACCCTGGAAGAGTTGGACACCGACGCCCTGGTGCAGATTCTTACCGAGCCGAAAAATTCGCTCACCAAGCAGTACTCCAAGCTTTTTGACATGGAAGGTGTCGAAGTGGATTTCCGCGACGATGCCTTGAGAGCTATCGCCAGCAAGGCCATGAATCGCAAAACCGGTGCGCGGGGTTTGAGGTCCATTCTCGAAGCCGTTCTCCTCGATACGATGTTCGACCTGCCATCTTCGGAATCGGTCAGCAAAGTCGTTATCGACGAGAGTGTCATCATGGGCGAAAGCCAACCGATGTTGATTTACGAAAATGTCGAAAAGGCACAGGCCGTGCCGAAAGATTGACCTGGATACCAGATCAAATCGCAGTTGAATTGCCGCAGGCCATAGCTGCGCCGCTGCGGTGTCTGCATCACAACCCGTGAGTTACAATCCTTTTACAATGTCGCTCGCTCGTTCACGCTGACCAGGACGTTTAATTTGTTTACCGATTACCTCGAGGCGAAATTTTTGTGACCGTTGCCAAAATAGCTCAAATCCCCGTGCTTCCGTTGCGCGACATGGTGGTTTATCCCCATGGCGTTCACCCGCTGTTCGTGGGTACGGAGAGTTCGATTCGCGCCCTCGATGCTGCGATGACGAAGGACAAGCAGATCCTGCTCGTTGCGAAACGCGATGCGGATGTCGACGCTCCGGCGGCGGATGATCTTTTTGGGGTCGGTACGGTTGCGACTATTCTTCAGTTGCTCAAGCTTCCCGACGGTACGGTCAAGGTGCTTGTGGAAGGCGGGCAGCGTGCCCGCATCCTGGTACTCCACTCTCTCGACCAGGAGGACGCCGAGTTCATAGTCGCGGACGTGGAGATAATTTCGGAGCAGGAGAGTGATGGCCGCGAAGGCGAAGGTCAGGTTCGCACCGTCATGAATCAGTTTGAAGAGTATGTGAAGGTCAGCAAAAAGGTACCCCAGGAGGTGCTGTCCTCGCTTTCGAGCATAGATGACCCGGCAAGGCTGGTGGACACCATTGCCGCCCAGATGGCTTTGAAGATCACGGACAAGCAGTCGGTGCTCGAGTCGTTTGTCCTCAAAGACCGTATCGAGGTGCTGCTCACCTTGATGCACTCCGAAATCGACGTCCTCGAGATGGAGAAACGAATCCGTGGTCGCGTCAAGAAGCAGATGGAGAAAAGTCAGCGCGAGTATTATCTGAACGAACAGATGAAGGCGATTCAGAAAGAAATGGGCGAGTTGGAGGAAGCGCCCAACGAAATTGAAGAACTGAAGGACAAGATTGAAAACAATGGCATGTCCAAAGAAGCAAAAGAAAAGGCGCTGAGCGAACTCAACAAGCTGAAACTCATGTCGCCGATGTCGGCGGAAGCAACCGTTGTGCGCAGTTATCTCGATTGGATTGTCAACATTCCATGGAAACAGCGTAGCCGGGTGAGGCGGAATTTAGCGGTGGCTCAGCGGATCCTCGATGAGGACCACTACGGTCTGGCGGAGGTCAAGGAACGCATCATCGAATATCTCGCGGTGCAAGCGCGGGTACGAAGGGTCAAAGGCCCGGTACTTTGTCTGGTCGGTCCCCCGGGTGTCGGAAAGACGTCTCTCGGCGCAAGCATCGCCAGAGCCACCAATCGCAAGTTTGTGCGTATGGCACTGGGTGGCGTACGCGACGAAGCGGAAATACGCGGCCATCGGCGTACTTACATAGGATCCATGCCGGGTAAAATCCTGCAGAAGATGTTCAAGGCGGAAGTTCGCAACCCGTTATTTCTGCTGGATGAGGTAGACAAGATGGGAATGGACGCTCGCGGCGATCCAGCCAGTGCCCTGCTCGAGGTGCTCGATCCGGAACAGAACAATACCTTCAACGATCATTACCTGGAGGTCGACTACGATCTGTCGGATGTATTTTTCATTTGTACCTCCAACTCGATGGATATTCCAGCACCTCTGTTGGACCGCATGGAGGTCATCCGGCTACCGGGGTACACGGAAGATGAAAAGCTCAATATTGCAAGCCGGTATCTTGTACCGAAGCAGACGCAACTGAATGGCCTGTCGAAGGGTCAGCTCGAGTTGGCGGACGATGCTCTGCTGCATCTGGTTCGCTACTACACGAAAGAAGCTGGAGTGAGAGGTCTCGAGCGCGAGATCGCCAAGCTCGCCCGCAAAGTAGTGAAGGAGCATTCGCTCGAGAAGATCGATAAAAACCAGCAGGTCTCCATCGATGAGCCGCTCATCGAACACTACAACGGCGTGCGAAAGTTCAGTTATGGGCTTGCGGAAGAAGAAAATCAGATCGGGGTCGCAACGGGGCTGGCATGGACTCAGGTCGGCGGAGAACTACTCAACATCGAAGCCGTTGTGTTTCCAGGCAAAGGACGGCAGACGAAAACCGGCTCGCTGGGTGATGTGATGCAGGAATCCATCCAGGCTGCGCTGACTTTCGTGCGCAGCCGATCGGCGGTTCTTGGAATCGCCGACGATTTTCACGAGAAGTTCGATCTGCACGTACATGTGCCGGAAGGCGCGATTCCGAAAGAAGGTCCAAGCGCCGGAATCGGTATGTGCACAGCCGTGGTATCCGCGATTACCCGTATACCGGTGCGGGCCGATGTAGCCATGACCGGAGAGATCACCTTGCGGGGTCAGGTGCTGGCAATTGGCGGATTGAAGGAAAAGCTGCTGGCCGCACATCGGGGAGGGATAAAACACGTCATCATCCCGCAAGAGAACGAACGTGACTTGAAGGAAATTCCGGAAAACGTGAAAGCCAATTTATCTATTTATCCAGTCAAGTGGATGGATCAGGTTCTCGAACTCGCTCTCGAGCGGATGCCTCAGCCGCGTATGGCTGAAAACGAATTCGTCGAGATGGGGACAGCCAAAAAAGAACCGGACGACCACCCCCCCACGGAAGGTGATCGGCCATTCAGCGCGCACTGAGTCGAGGAGACTCTGATTAATTTTCGTTTGCCCGGAGTCTCTCGAGAATTAATCAGGGTCTCCTGGACGTGACAAGCTTGCAGGGAACTGGCGGTATTGGTATAAAACGCGCCACGCATCGCGACAACTTCCACAATCATTTTATAAGGTAACGATAAGGGGCAATTCCCAGGGTTACCGTACCACTGAGGGGTAAAACGTGAACAAGACTGAACTCATTGATCGAATTGCAGAATCGGCCGACCTCTCCAAAGCAGCCGCGGGCAGAGCTTTGGATGCTGCAATCGATGCGATCACGGATTCTTTGAAATCAGCCGATCCGGTGGCGCTGGTTGGCTTTGGTACCTTTACCGTTCGTGATCGTGCAGCCCGCACCGGGCGCAATCCGCAAACCGGCGCGCCGATCCAGATTGCAGCGGCAAGAGTTCCCGCTTTCAAGCCCGGAAAAGCACTGAAGGACGCAGTGAACCGCTGATTCGCCGGTAGCTGAACGTCTAAAATCAAGGCGCAGTTTCTGCGCCTTTTTTCGTTAGTCCAGAATTTTCAGAGAAGCAACCATGCTGCAGAAACTACGTGAACAGACAAAAAATACGGGCTCCAGGATTTTGGTTGGCATCATCGTGATTGCCCTCGCGTTTTTTGGCTTCGGGGGTGCTGTCAATCTGTTTCTCACGGACCCCGAAGTTGCGAGCGTAAATGGCAATGACATAACTCAGAATATGCTTGCGGCGCAAGCCAATCGGCTACGCCGGCAATTGGCAGGCCAGTTCGGCGAGCAATTCGATCCAAATCTGATTGATGCGGCGGCTCTGCAGAACCGGGCGCTGGAGCAATTGATTTCCAGCGCCTTGCTGCAGCAAGCGGCGGACGATTTGAAGCTGGGTGCAAGTCTGGAACAGATCAGCAAAAATGTCCGTGAAGACCCTAATTTTCAGGTAAACGGTGAGTACTCCGAAGCGCGATATCTCCAGATGCTGCAGTTCCTGGGATATAACCCCCAGACCTATCTCGACCAGGTAGGACAGACCTTCACCTTCAAGCAGTTGAGCGATGCAATCACGGACACCGGAATTTTAACGGATTGGGAAGTTCGCCAGGGTGCCCGACTGCTTAATCAACAACGCGATTTAGCCTACCTGACATTCGCCGCCAGCGACTTCGACGATCAAACGCAGGTCAACGACGAGGATGTTCGACTGCGTTACGAGGAAAACCAACTTGACTACATGACCGAACGCAGCGCCGACGTAGAGTACGTCGAGCTGTCCTGGGATGAGTTGATTGCCGAAATCGAGTTGACGGATGAAGACGTTCTCAAAACCTACGAACAGGAACGTGAGGAAGCACCGTCCGACGAGAAACGCAGAAGCGCCCACATCCTGCTTCAAATCACGGAAGATCGTAACGCGGAACAAGCGGAACGGCTCCTCGCCGATCTCAAAGACCGGGTGGCCGGGGGGGCCTCATTCGGCGACCTTGCCGAAGAGTATTCGGAAGATCCGGGTTCCGCGACAACTGGCGGTGAACTCGACAGCGCAGGCAAGGGAGTATTCGATCCGGAATTTGAACGGGTGTTGTGGTCACTTGCCGAAGGTGAGATTTCGGAGCCGGTGCGAACGGAGTTCGGTTACCACCTCATTCTTCTCCATGCCATCGAAGTGAACGAATATCCGGCCTTCGAATTGCTCCGGCCAGAGATAGAAATGCGCCTCAAGCGGGAAGGGTCACGTACTTTGTTCGGCGAGAGGGTTCGTGAAATGGACAATCTGGCTTTTGTGCAATCTGATTCTTTGGAGGGAATCGTCGCCGAACTCGGGTTGGAGGTGAAAGAGGCGAGGGGGATTGTGCGCAACACCGGTGAGGGAGTGTTCAATGTTCGAACCGTTCGCGAGGCGGTTTTCAGCGGCGAGGTACTGGATAACGGGTACAACAGCGCCGCAATTGAGTACCAGGATCAACGGGCGGTTGTGTTACGGGTGATTGATCAGCATGAACCGGAGGTCATTCCCCTGACCGATGTGATGGAAGACATCAGATCGCAGATAGCCGCGGAACGGGCTCGGGTCCTGGCCCTCGATGCCCACACCGAATCATTGGCCCGCCTGCACGCCGGAGAGAGTGTCTCCATCGTTGCAGACGATTATGGACTTACCTGGCAGACCGTCCAGCTTGCAAAGCGACAGCAACCGAATGTTCCCCGTGAAGTCCTGCAGGCGGCGTTCACCTTGCCTCGCCCGGCGGAAGGTGACAAAAGCCTCGGTGAGGC
>JAPUJX010000285.1 GCA_027295975.1 Gammaproteobacteria bacterium | reverse complement strand
CTTCGAATCCTGCTACGCTGCTCACCGCCTCCGCAGCCATCCCCACGGAATTCGCCAGACCGGTGAAGTTGGGAGTGACCAGATTGACCCCCACCAGCCGTCCCTCGAACTGGTTGGTCTGAAAACCTCTCAGCACCCCGTAACCGCCGTCGGTGAACACACATATCACCAGCGGCAGGTTGTACTGCACCGTGGTCGTCAGTTCGCCGATGTGCACCATAAAACCACCGTCACCCTGAATGAGCACGGTTTTTCGCTGGCTTGCCAGCGCTGCCCCGTTGGCCAGAGGCAAACCGGGCCCGATGGCGCCGGAGGTCGGGTTCATGGTTCGACGGGCCGAAAAAATCGGAAAAAACTGATTGGCCCACAGGTAGGCCGGAATGGTCATATCGCGCACCAGAACGTCGTCGCGACCCATCTGGTTGCGCATATGATCCATGATCGCGGCGGTATCCTCGCCGAGGCGCTTGCGTGCCCCGGCGCTGATCTCATCGCGGGCCCTGGCCAGAGCGCGGGTATAATCGGCATCACCCGGGTTGGCGTTGAGGCGCTTGGCGATTGCCTCTACGGCGTCGCCGGCGTCGCCGATTATGTTGATGGCGGTGTCGAAAACCAGGCCATGGCTGTGGGGGTCGATGTCGATATGAATGAGCTTGCCGGACAGATTGATGTTCCAGTTGTGGGGACCGCCGTGGAACCAGGTGCCAATCGCAAGCACCACATCCGCCTCTTCGAGCAGTTTCCGCATCGGGTTTGCGGCAAACGATGAACCCATGGAAAGTTCATGGTCCTCGGGGATCACGCCGCGCCCGTTGACGGAAGTAAATACCGGCGCGCCCAACGAAACGGCCAGGGCGGTCACCTGCGCGGCTGCTCCCTGGGCACCGCCACCGGCGATGATGACGCGTTTGTTCGCTTCCGCCAGCAAGGTAGCGGCCTGTTCAATATCGCCTATGTTCGCCAGCGGCCGTGTTTCGGGCGCTGGGGGAATGGTCATATCGGCACGAGCGTATTGCAGATCGATAGGAATCTCTACGGCTGCGGGTTGCGGTCGACCTTCCTGGATGGCCGCTACCGCACGGTTGATCGCCGCGGGAATGGTCTGGGTGTGACGCACGCTTTCCACGTGACGCACAACCGACTGCAACATCTGCACCTGGTTGTCTGCCTGATGCCCGGGACCTTTGCCTTTGCGGTAATAGACCGAATCCACCTGCCCGGTAATCAACAGCACCCCGGATGAAGCGAAAGATGCTTCGTACAACCCCGTTACCGTGTTGGTGGTGCCGGGGCCGGTGCTGGCCAGGATGACCCCCAGTTTACCGCTGGCGCGGGCGTACCCGTCAGCCGAGTGCGCCGCCGCCTGTTCGTTGCGCACGATGATCGGTTCGATGTCGCCGCCGCGTGTGATGGCGTCAAATATCGGCAGATTGTGGACACTGGGGATACCGAATACATGGCAGACCCCCAGCGCTCTCAAGGTCTCGTATACGGCGTCGCCGCCGGTCAACTCGGTCACTTCATTTCCCCCGATAATGTGGCGCAAGAACCTGACAGTGGGCTTACGACTTCGATCTCGACCGTCTCGTGGTGATCAACCTTCGGAGATGCGGTTGCGAAAGCGGCGCATACCGCGCAGCCAGCGATCGTAGTCGTTGGCTTTGCGTTGGAAATAGGTTTCCACTTCCGGATGCGGCAGCACCAGGAATCGTTCTTCACGAATCGCTTCTATGCATGAAACAGCCACGGTTTCCGGTTCGAGCACGCCGTCGAAACTCGCCTGCCCTTTGACTTGCTCACCGGGTTTCCTTGGGCCCCCGATGTTGGTCCGAACCGCCTGTGGGCAGAGCACCGAAACGCCGATCCCCCGATCGCCGTAGTTGATGGCGATCCACTCCGCAAAGGCGACTGCGGCATGTTTGGAGACCGCATACGGGCCCGAGTCCATCTGGGTAAGCAAACCGGCGGCAGATGCGGTACTCAGCAGGTAACCGCCGCCCCGTTCGAGCATGCCCGGTATGACCGCTCGCGCCGCGGCCAGATGCGACCAGGTGTGCACGTTCATCATGTGCATCCAGTCTTCGGTGGGGAGATCGAGACCGCCCGGTTTGCCATATCCGGCGTTGGAAACAAACACGTCAACCGACCCGAACGAATCCTCGGTTGGTTTGACGAGTGCCGCAACCGCGTGCTCGTCTGCAACATCCAGGGTGGCGGATGTCGCCGCCGGTCCAATCATTTTTGCGGTCTCCCCGGCGCTGTCGCTGTTCAAATCCGTGCACACGACAACCTTCGCACCAACCGCGGCCATTTCTCGGGCCAGTGCCCGGCCGATACCCGATCCTGCGCCGGTAATGATGATGACTTTGTCGTCGAGTTCCATATATCCCCCTCAATTTTAACGAACGATGTCCCGCGCTCGGCGTTTATCGACGAGCGTTTCATCGACGAGCGTTCATCGAACGCCGACCATACCTGACCCAGTTTGTTCGCGCTAACCGTTCTTACAGAAGTGGGCGATGCTGACCGCCGTCTCACGGCTGATGTCGGGGCATGCGATGGGAAAGATCTCCGTACCGTGAATGGTCCCCATCACCTGCCGGCACCGGGCGGACACCCCCGCTCGGGTCAACAGGCGATAAAAATTGACACCCTCGTCGCGCAGCGGATCACATTCGTTGACGCTGATGATTGTGGGAACAAGCCCGCGCACATCCTCCTCCGTTGCGAAGCCGGGCCACGCCAGGGGGTTGCGTTTTTCCAACTCCTCAATGCCGTAAGCCATGGCACCCTGATTGTTGTGCAGATCGAGCAGAATGCCGTTGTTTTCGGTAGAGGACGGGTTTTGTTCCAGGGGCCAGATTCCGGCGATGTAAGGGCACAGTGCATACAGACCCTGGATCAGTTCGAGGGCCCCCTCCGCTTTCAGTCGAAGACCCGTTGCAAGGGTGAGGTTGCCGCCGCCGCTCTCTCCGGCAACGATGATGCGGCTCGCGTCGATTCCGAGTTCCTCCGCATGTGTCGCCACCCATTTCACGCCCGAAACACAGTCGTTCAGCCCGGCCGGATAAGGCGCAACTTCGGGAACGGAAGATGGCGAGACGGCGTTGCGGAAGTCGACCATGGCAACGGCGACACCCTGAGCCGCGATTATCTTGCCCCATGCCCGGTAGTTGCCGAGATAACAGGAAAGCGATTGCATCCCGCCGCCGTGAATGTAATACACACAGGGAAGCGGGGTTGTCGAAGTCGGGCGAATGTACTGAATTTTCGCGGTATTGCCGTCCGGTTCGGAGCTGAACTCGTGGTCTTCGATGGTGAGACCGGCAGAAGGAGCAATCTCCTCGGTGTCGCACATATCGAGAAACGCCGTCAGAGCACCCAGCGTGGCGACTGCCTCCTCGCTGTTGGCCGCCTCGAGCATCGCCTCACGGCTTTCCACATCGCCACCCCCACTCGCCAGATCCATCGCGCCGAAAACGGCTTTGATACGCGGGTCGATTCTCGGGTCTTCGGTAATTTTGGTCATGTTTCTTCCGTTGTCGGGTGGGCTATTTTCGGGATGACTCGTAACGCTCCCAAAGGGCTGCGCGATGTTTCAGCGGATCCTTCAGGACATTACGTCTGGACCTGCCGACCTCTTTCCCGGTCAGGGGTGTGAAATCGACCGGCAGGGTTTTTGCGTTGAACCGCTGAAGGACCCAGTTGAGGATCTCGGCCAATTCCTGGTCGGAGACGGGGGCCTGTGAGACGCCGGGCACCCGCGCCAGGTAGTCCCGGCCACCGGGCACCGCGACGATCCTGCCCAATTCCCCCCGCAGGTCCGGCACCTCGGGAGGATTACTTTTGCCATCGGGGAGGTGGCATCCGCTGCAGTGCAGCAGATAGGCGACGCGCGGGGTATAGGCGGCGAGCGCGGCGTTCGTACCCAAGGCGGTACTCACCCACAAGCATGTCGCCAGAACTGCACGCATGCGGGTCAAAAATCAAGCTTCCGTGGCTTCACTCAACACGACCGCAAGGGTGCAATGGTAGGCATGGCTCTCGGTCCCGAAACACCAGATGATGTCGTTGCTCTTGCTGGGAAAATAAACGGGTCTGTCCCCTTCGGTGCGGTGACAGAAACATCGGGAGCAGATCGCCTTGCCGCAACAATCATTGTAAGAGATCAGATAGTTCTTGCCGTCCGCCGGGTTGTGACAGGTTCCCACCCAGGTGATGGGAGAGGGCTCCGCACCGGGCGGGCAGGACGTCAAGCTGCCGCCACAACAGGAGCACAGGGTGCCGCCAAAGGCACAGTAGCGCCAGTAGTCGCAACTTTGCGGATCGCCGATCTCCGAGAGGCCCTCGGCACCGAAAGCGCGCGCGACGGGGAGCAGGGGCAATACACCCGCGCCGACCAGCAGGGTACCCATGCGGTTTATGAACCCGCGCCGGGAGGTGTGTCTCGCAAGCTGGCGGCTTGCTGCATTGGTGCGCGTATCCAACCAGCCATAAACCTTTCCCATGGCATCGTTGAGAGTCATTGGATTTGCTCCTTAGGTCTATCGGTGTGCTTACCGTCATCGGGCAAGTACCCCTGGTCCAGACTTTGCGCCTGTTCCAAACTTTGCATATAGTCCTGCAGGGTTGCAACCCCGCTGCCCATTGCCACCAGCAGGCTTTCGAGATGCTCGCGGCTGTTGACGAGGCCTTTGCTCACCAGGGTGCCGGCGGCATCCAGGAGAACGGCAAAAGGCAATTTGCTGACACCGAATCCCAATCCCAGAGCCTGGGAGATGATGTAGGGGTAGTCATCCATGTGCATGTCTTTGACATAAGCCGCGTGACGTTGGGTGGTGTCACCGTCGCTTGCGAATATCAACCTGAGCTTTTCGTGCTGGGCGAGGGATCGGGCGATGGGAACGAGCGTTTTACAGACCGGACAGGTAGGTGATACGAACAAAACCAGGGTGGTATCGCCGGTTTCGGAGGCTCCGCCGATGGTATGTTCCCGCCCGCTCAAATCACCGTAACGCGCAGCTTCCACCAGTTCACCCACTTTGGGTCCGCTGGTAGGAGAAAGGGCACCGGCGGGGGCGACACGCTCGTGTAACAGTCCCACTTGTCTGGCCAGCGCAACAACCATCACCGCCAGCACGATGACGAGCACCCACAGGATAATGAACGCGGGGATCATGAAATCAGCCATGGGCTTCAACCTCGTAACGCATCTGCCGCCAGGCAGCCATGGCCGCATTGTTGCGAAGCAGTTGGGATGTCGCCGCGTAAAGAATGACCGCGATCAACAACGCGGTCACGGCCGCGACACCGTCGAACCAGGTCAAGTTGCGTGCAACGATAGGTAACAGGCAAGTCAAGGCGAATAATGCCATTACGGAGTTGCGAACCAGTATCCCACTCGACAGAGGCTGGTCGGCGTTGCCGGTTCCGGCTACCCCACACCCGCAGCTGATGTGGACACGCCCGCGAGCCAGGTTGATGGCTACCGCAAACCCATAGAGGGTCAACAAAGCTGTGCTCAAAACGGCACTCGGGACGACCAGGAAATGGGTCCACAACACCGAGAACCAGCACAGGGTGATGACGAGTTCAATCCCAACCACGGCAAAGGCGGCGGGCACCACCAGCACATCGGGCAATAACCGGTAGTCGGCCAGCACCACCGTGAACTGGGAGAATTCGCGGATCTTATGCACGCTGGTGCTGAGAAACAGCCCGCCAAATCCCACGGAGATAACCAGCGCCGCCAGTGGATCCAGCATCACGTCAGAATATCTGGAGCAGCGACGGTGAGGTACCCGGGTTCTCGATGGTGCGTAACTTTCTGGTGGTTTTTACGTCGTAGATATGAACCGGGCCTGCCTCGGTGGTGGCGATGAGTATCGGGTTTTCATCCTGGCTGACCAGAATATTGGTGATGGGTTCACCCGCCTCGATGCGTGCGATACGGCGTTGGGTCTCGCGATTGAAAATCCACACCTCCGTGCCGGGTTCCTCGTGGGTGTCGATTTCGCCCTGATGCATCATCATGAACAACAGATCCAGCCCGATGTGTACATCCATCAACTGTCCACCGCCAACGCGCCACGAATCGGTACTGTCTTGTTCGGTCAACACCGACCAGGAATCACCGATCTGGATGGAATCGTCCTGCACGGTAACTTCGAATACCCTGCCTTCGAAAGAGACAAGCTGCCAGCCATCCGCGGTGGGTACGGGTTTGTCGAAAACCGGATCCTCGTCGATTTCGAAAAACGCTTCACTTCTGATCCGTTTCGACTCGCCGCCGTTGCGGTTGAGCCCTATCAGTTGCAGGGTGCCGTCGCCGCAGATCA
>JAPUJX010000284.1 GCA_027295975.1 Gammaproteobacteria bacterium | reverse complement strand
GATGGCGCACACTCCCGGCCTGTCGGAGGCGCTTGTCAACAGCTTCAAGGTCGCCCTTCCGGTCGCCATCGTTTCAACCACCCTGGCGACGATCGCGGCAAAGTCAATGACCCGCTATCGCTTGCCTGGAAGCGGCCTGGTGTTCGGTTTCATACTGCTCCCCTTGGTGATGCCCGGCATTATCCTGGCCGTCGGCCTTCTCGTGGTCACGACTTCGCTAGGCGTGCCGCTGTCGCTGTGGACCATCGGCATCGCCCACGTCGTCGCCGCCGTGCCGTTCTCGACGCTGGTCGTGAGGGCGCGTCTCGAGGGTTTTAGCAAGAGTCTCGAAGAGTCTGCGCTCGATCTCGGCGAGAACGGCTGGATGACCTTCTGGCGCATAACCTTCCCGCTCATCGTGCCGGGAATGGGCGCAGCGTTTCTGCTTTCGTTTACCGCCTCGTTCGACGAATTCCTGTACGCCAGGTTCCTGGGAGGCAATGACATAACGCTGCCGGTCTTTATGTACACACAGACTCGGTTTCCACAAACACTGCCGACCGTGCTGGCGCTCGGGTCCTGCATATTCCTGGGCTCCGCCATCCTACTCGGCACTGCCGAATGGCTGCGTCGCATGGGCACTCATCAAACGAAAAACGTCACGTGAATGGAGAAAAAGATGACATCACTTAACCTACTGGAACGACTCGATCAAGGCCCTGTGATTTGCGCCGAAGGGTATCTCTTCGAGATTGAACGGCGAGGGTACCTACAGGCCGGGGCGTTTGTTCCCGAGGTTGTGCTGGATCATCCCCATGTTGTCACGGAATTGCACCGGGAGTTCATGCATGCCGGTTCGGATGTGATTGAGGCCTTCACCTATTATGCCAATCGCGACAAACTTAGAATCATGGGGCGCGAAGACGACTTGGAGCAAATGAACCGCACCGCCTTGACGCTGGCTAAAGAAGTCGCCCGGGAAGGAGACGCATTGTTTGCCGGCAATATCTGCAATACGAATGTCTTTTTACCGGACGACGCCGACAGCAAAAAGGTTGCTCGAGCAATGTTCGAGGAGCAGGTTGGTTGGGCGATGGACGCCGGAGTGGATTTCATCATTGCCGAAACCATATCTTTTTATGAAGAAGCGCTGCTCGCCCTGGAAGTGATTCGAGACTCCGGAGCGATATCCGTGGTGACGCTGGCGGTGCACCGAGAGGGTCTGCGAGACGACTACACGGTTCCCGAAGCCTGCAAACGTCTGAAAGACGCCGGGGCGGACGTGGTTGGAATGAATTGTATTCGTGGCCCCAACACCATGTTGACTGTGATGGAAGAAATCAGTAAAGAAGTCGAAGGCCCACTGGCCGCACTCCCGGTTCCCTACCGCACCACTGAAAAAGAAGTTAACTTTCAGGCACTGACCGATTCCGGCTGCGATTGCATCCCGGACCGCCCGTTCCCCACCGCCCTTGAACCACTGACTTGCAATCGCTACGAGATTGCGGAGTTTGCGAAAAAAGCGCTGGCGCTGGGCGTGCAATATCAAGGCGTCTGTTGCGGCGCGGGACCGCATCACATCCGAGCAATGGCCGAAGCACTGGGCAAAAATCCACCCGCCAGTCGCTATTCTCCCGACATGTCAAAACACTACGCTTTGGGAAATGACGCGAGGCTCGTCAAAGAAAATATCGAATTCGCAGAAAAAATGTGACCGCTTAAACCTCGAAATCCAGGTACTGCAGGCTCGTCGATACATCACGCGGCGCGACGGCAACATAGCGGGCCATGCCACCCAGAGTGGCGTCGCCACCCATGCCGTATTCCGCGTCATAGCCGTAGAGATGATCGTCATCCTCCTCGGTGCCCACACCACCTTCGTTGCCGGCCAGGAACGCTACGCGAGTCTGGGGCTGGTCCGGGTTGATCCGGTTGTATGGGTGCCAGTTCCCCATTACCTTGGTGTTGTGGCGAGCTCTCGCCTTGTCGAGATAGGCCGCCGCTGCCTCAACCCCACCCGCGCGGACGATGAAATTCGGCTCGTCTCTCAACACATCGAAAGGTCGTAACCGCGCGTCGATTGCCTCGCCAACTCGAAGTCCAGGATGACGCCATAGCGCATCGGCAGGTTCGCGACGCCCTGCTTGAACTCGTCGAATGGGTAAACCGGGACTTCACTGCCGTTAGGTAGCTTGCCCTGCAGCACGTCGCGGGCTTCCTGATCAGTGTTCTTCCCGGCATATTGCCTGGTCCAGCCTTCCGGACTCGAACGGTCGACACTAGCACGGTATACCCTTTCGAACCGTTCCGGTGAGGCGAATATACCGCCACCATGAACCGCCACGATGACACGGTTTCCCTGCGGCATCGTGACCACGCTTTCCTCGGAATTCGAGGTGAACCAGGTGTTCCAGATGATATTGTCGTAGTCGGCATTGACCCGGGTGTGCAGCAACTGTGGCATCGATGCGACGAAACCATCGTCCCCCGCGTATTCCAGGGCCCGTCGCAACGCGTTGGGGAGGAATGGTTCGAAGATGATCGCTGCTTCCATCTTGATGTCCATCATTTTGATATCGTCCTTCTTAGGGCGCTGAAAATTTAAAAGAAAAACCCCGCAAGAGCGGGGTTTCTTTTTATGTGCCGTGAGAAACTTTCTGTCAGCTTACGGTCACTAGTCTAATCGGTACGAGAAACGCACACCGAATTCCCGCGGCCGGACAGTGTTCACAAGGTGAGCGCGCTCGTACTCACCGGTCCTCCCCCATTGGTAAGCAAGGTTGTTACCTTGGCGGACCTGCGCCCGTTCGTCGGTGATATTGTTGGCGAACAGGTCAATTTGCCACCCGCCATCGGTCGAGACCAGGCCAAGGCGAAGGGCAGCAATCGAATATGCGTCATTGGTGAACGACGGATTACCGTCGGTTAAGGGCGCCGGGACCAATAGGGTATGGGATTCACCGGTGTACGAATACTGGCCGCGGAAGAACATTTCGCCACCCGGGATGAACTGTACTGGCCAGGTGTAAGTGGCCCATAGCGCTCCCTGGAACTCCGGCACGTTAGGCAACTCCTGGCCCTTTTCGATACCGCCCCTCTCATCGGCTGTTGTGCTGTCGACCTCCGCCTCAAGCAATTGGGCGTTTGCACCAACACGCCAACGATCTGCCGGAACCCAGTCGAACTCCGCTGTGACCCCGGCGATATGGGCGTCGCCCACATTGCCTACGATAGATATCCAGGGGAGGGAGTCTCCCGCCGTACATGACTGATCATCACCAGGAATCTGCGCGTCAGCGATATCAACGCAGGTGCCACCGCTGGGATCGACGACTTCGTGTTGAAAGTCTTCCCAATCCATGTAGAAACCGGTCAAATTAAGCTGCACGGTATTGTCGGCAAAACGGGACTTCAGGCCCAGCTCG
>JAPUJX010000283.1 GCA_027295975.1 Gammaproteobacteria bacterium | reverse complement strand
CAATCAGTTTTTTCAGAAGTTCTTTCTGTGTCATTTGTGAAACCTCTAGTGCGCCGGGTTGTTCGCCTTGCGGTTCTTGAGGATTAACGGGAACGGCAAAAGCTATAAACATTATTGTCGAACCAAGAATTATTTGCGAGTTCATGGGGTTCCTCTTCCAGATGAAAAACCTACTTTCTCATTATTTCGTAGACCCTGGTGCTGGCGATGATCGGGCATCCCTGGGCGATCTTTTCTGCCTCATCAAGGCTTTCGGCTTTGATGACGGAGTAACCGGTGATGGAGTCTTTCGTCATCGGAAGATCCTTGGTCCCCGAATGCGAGATTTCTCGTCCACCAGGGAAATGTCCCCCATCGACCATCTTGTCCGCGATCGATTCGAACCATTTACCCCATGCGGACATGATTTCGGGCGTGGGTTTTTCAAATCCGTAATGCAAAAGCATGTAGTTCTTCACGTCTGTCTCCTTTTTGTTGTTTTCCAGCCGTCCGTTCCGAAACCCGCGACGCCCTCTGTGTCATTCAGCCTCCCTGCATCGAAACGCATAACACCAGGGCAAACTGCAGCACCCTCCGACGCTGACAGGTTCATCGGATTGTCAGGCAATCCGGTACGGTCCAGGGTAGTGTTGAGGCACTCGAGTACCGACTACGCCGCATGGCCTGCCAGCCAGTTACAATAATCGATCCACACTTCCATCGGGGCCACCACGCGATAGCAGAAGTATTGGACACCGATAAGAACAGTAATCACCCAGAACGGCGAACGACGTACGCCCAGGCGCCAATCATTTGCGAGAAGGGCTCCCAACATCAAACCCAGCACAACAAAGTTCCCCCCTGCAGCAGCGTCAAATGTGTCAAAGCCCGGCACCCAGAAGAAGAAGATACGAAAGAATATGGTCGTACCGATCGCAAATGCCGTCGAGACCATGAAGCGGATGTGAAGCGCCGGCTGCCTCCGATACGCGATCGCGAGTCCCCAAGAAATCGCCAGGGACAACAGCATCATATGCTGGAATACCGCGTCGCGCGCGATCTCCGTCGTAACACCGTCGGCCGCGCGCATTATCGCGCCCTGCATGGTAACAACTCCCGAGAGAATCGTGACCGGCAAGTATATGTACGAAGCGCGGCCGACGAGCCGATGCAGATTCATGCGACCACTGCGCACAAACCATGCTTGCGCCGATAGCATGGCCAGCCAACCTGCCATAAGCGCGCCATGCACGTGAAGCATCCATGTCAACCTCTCAGGAAATTCTTTCAGCATGGCAAGATACGATTTAAAAAACGCGACCACCATGACCAGGAGCAACAGGGTCAACAGGAGACCTGCATGGCGGAAAGTCTTTAAGGCATTTTCCTGTATTAGGCGAGAACCGGTTCCACTCAATTTCAACCTCCTATGTCAGTTACCTTACCCCCAGCGACGGTCGTTCTTTCAGCCAAACACCACCTGGATGGGCCGGGCAGCCGAAGGAAGCCTCTCCTGGCTGTAGGATCTGGACGAGAAATCGGGCTGCTCTACCGGCCAGTTGGGCGCCTGTTTCCTTATTTCTCCAACATTACCAGAGCAACAATATTTTCTCTTGGCAAAGGCCCAAAAGAACGACTATCTCTTGAATTTGACCGATTATCCCCTAATAAAAAAACAGTTCCATAGGGTTTCCTTCATCGAAACCGGACCATGAAAAACGTCGTGAAGTTACAAAACTACTACCTGCCGTGGGAGTTGGAGCGGGAAATCGATCGGTTCGTGCAGTACTACAACCACGAGCGGGTGCACGAATCGCTCGACAACCTGACGCCGGAAGAAGTCTACCGCGGCCGGGGACGGGAGATCCGGACCGCCCGCGAGAGGCTGAAGAAGCCAACGCTACGCCGGAGATGGCGGGTGAACCGGGGACTGCCGGTCAAAACCGAAGACCGGATCCTGCCTTCTCTGTATCGGGAATGTGTCTCTTAATTTTTGGGCCGATATGCCCCATTTTAGTTGACGACGTACACGCCGGATACTCCGTACCTCCGTCGGCGAAGACCGCCAGCACCGCATCTAACAACTCCGGCGCGTCCTCCATGATGAAGTGACCTACGTTCTCGTAGAACAAGACCGAATAATTGGGGCCAAGCTGGAGAGCATCGATCCGCTGTTGGTACCGCTGCCTCAAAGCCGCCACGTTTCGGGCCTTCGGACTGTACAGCTGGACGTCGAGTACCGGCATACCGAGCCCCTGGAGGATGGGGTTTCGATCAGTGAGCAGATTGTCCCACCAATATTGCGTCACCGCCGTGAGTTCGGTTGCCATGAACCATCCGTGGTAGAGCGTGCGGCGGTCCTGTCTCGCGATGGCCGGCAGGTTAAACCGCTGCCACGCATCAGGGTCGGTGAGCGGTACCATATACTCCCTGCGCACTTCCTCTGCGGCTGCAAGGCGCTCCGGACCGCTCAGTTCCCCACGTTCCAGCGGACCCACAAGAGTCCCGTCCAGGTTCACGAGGCCCCTGATCCGGTCCGAACACCGACCCGCTAGCTGGAGTGCGATGCTCGCTCCGAACGAGTGCCCCACAACGATCACGTCATAAAGGTCGCGTTGTTCGAGCAGTCCCTCCAAGGCATCGACAGCGTACTCATGCCACAGGGGTTCTGTACCGAACGTGGGCAGCTCCGGAAGCGCGCTCCCTCCATAGCCGGGGAGTGTCACGGAGATCGTTGTAAACCGTTGCGCGTTTCGCTCGGCGAACTCGTCGAATGAGCGCCACCGACAGGAAGCGCACGGAATCACAAGCAAGGTCGTCGGACCGTCACCGATGACTTCGACCTCGGCTAGCTCGGGGGATTGGCCAAACAGCGGTGACCCCCACGCTTGAGCCGCAATGCTGACTAGGGACAACCACTTCACACCCACTACGCATCCTCCCATGTCACATTCGGCGACAAGTCAGGAAAAGGTACGAGTCGATCACGGAAGTGTTTCCCGCCCAACGTCTATGCGATTCTGCTGCGCGCCTAATCTGGTGACCGCAAGCAAAGCGCGCGAGCCCGATGTCACACGCGACAGCCACGAGCCCTCGTTCCAGTGCTCCAAGCAACACCCCCAAC
>JAPUJX010000282.1 GCA_027295975.1 Gammaproteobacteria bacterium | reverse complement strand
TTGAGAGAATGCGATGAAGCCGGCGGCAACGCCTCGTGAAGCAATGAAGTGATACGTCTGACTGATGTTGTTTCCATAAACGGCGCGATCCCTGGCCTGTGCCCACAACTTCATGGATTGCAGGCACTCCCTGGCCGCGCGCCCATACGGGGCGAGCTTCGGGTTCGCCAGCGCGAAGCGGCCGGCAACGGCCGTTTCCGGGTCGACCGCCATACCTTGTGCCCCTCCCGGCATCCACAGGGCCAGACGGCCACGTGCGTAGGTGAATGGTTTTCCCGATGCGTGACCCGAAATCACCAGGTCATGGGGACGCTCGCTGTCCGCTGAAAAGAAAAGATCGAAGGGGGCACCCTGTTGAATTTGTGCGGAGAGCATTCCGGAGCTGCCGAAAACCGCCTGTACGGTGTCTCCGCCGGACCGTTGATAGTGTTCACTGAGTTTTGCGAACGGCTCCCGGAAGTTGGCGGCCACGGCCGCTCGTAACCTTTCCGGAGTTTCGGAATCCCGGACCGGGCCGTTGGTTGTGGCGCTATGAGAGGGTGCACAAAACCAGAACGTGCCTGCCAGCAGAACGATGAAGCAGATTCGAGATCGCATGGGCCGGGGAGTTTATCAGCTCAGTAGTGTTCGCGTAGGGCACCAGATGTGAACGGAGCCAGCCCCGGCTGCGAGCAGCGCGGATGCGACTGCCGCCGCCGTGGCGCCGGTGGTCATCACGTCGTCGACGACCGCGATCGTTTCTCCCGAGAACTCCCGTCTGGCGACGAACGCCCGGCTGAGATTGTTGAGCCGCGCGCGCCGGCTCAATTGTTGCTGGGAAGCCACATGCCCTTTGCGAATCATCGCTGTTCGCAACAGTGGGATATGCAGCGCCCGTTTGATCGGCAGCGCGATGATCACCGCCTGATTGTGTCCGCGTACGGCCAGACGCAACCAGCGTAATGGCACCGGGACCAGATAATCCGGCAGTTCTTCCGAGGCGTATGTAGAGATCAGATGATCGGCCAGCAGCGTGCCCAGCAACCGCCCTTCCGCCAGACCTCCGCCATACTTCAACCGGTGGACCCAGTGTCGTGGGTAACTCTCGAGACGCAGCGGGGCGATCGTTCTATCGAACGGCGGTGGGTTTGCGGCGCATGTGAGACAGACCCTGGCATCCGTCGTGTCCATGGGCAGAGGTTCGCCACAGCGGTGGCAGGCGCGTCGAATCCACGGCAGCGCATCTCGGCAATAGCCGCACAGATCGATGTTGGAATTTGTTTCACAGCGTTGGTCGCACAACAGGCATACGTGTGGAAAAAGCGAATCGAAGACCCGGAAAACCATGGTGATGATCATCGGCAGGACGCCGGTGCGCCGCCAGGTAGTTTACGGGGTGGGTAGAATGCGAACTTGTTCACGAATAGGGTAGGAAATCACCCTGAGGGAGTAGCCTGGTACGATTTGCCGAGGTCGGTTCTTCTGCAATTCCGCGAGACTTTGATAAGCTCAGGGTAACGAACGCGCCCCTCTTGTAGGACGCCAGGTCTCAAGGAGAACAGATGCCGGTATCCCTGAATGACATGCGTTTCCTGATTCACGATGTGTTGGGTTATGAGCAGCATTATCAATCCCTCGGATTGAACGATCCTCCCAACCGCGAACTCATCGATGCAATTATTGACGAGGCCGCCCGCTTCACGGAAACCGAATTGGCCCCGCTGAACGAAAGTGGCGATGTGCAGGGTTGCCGCATCGTGGATGGCCGGGTGATTACCCCCGACGGTTTCAAACGGGCTTATGAGATATACATCAAAGGCGGCTGGGCCGGGCTGAGTGGAGATCCGGCATACGGGGGGCAAGGTTTACCGGACAGCGTCAGCATTATTCTCGAAGAGTTGATGTGCGGCGCCAATATGGCGTGGTCCATGTATCCCGGTTTGTCGCGAGGCACCATCAACGTTCTGGAGTCTTACGGTAGTGACGAGCAGAAGCAGACTTATCTGACCAGACTTCTGACCGGTGAATGGACGGGTACGATGTGTCTCACCGAAGCCCAGGCCGGTTCGGACGTGGGGTTGGCGAAAACCAGGGCGGCACCCACCGCCGACGGTGGTTATGCCGTGAGTGGCACTAAGATCTTCATTTCGGCTGGCGATCACGACATGGCCGAAAATATCGTCCATCTGGTGCTGGCGCGGTTACCCGATGCGCCAGCGGGTACCAAGGGTATCTCGATGTTCGTGGTGCCGAAAATCAATCTCGATGGGTCGCCAAACAACGTCACTTGCGGCGGTATCGAGAAAAAAATGGGCATTCACGGCAATGCCACCTGTGTGTTGCACTTCGAGGAGGCAAAAGGTTATCTGATCGGAGAGCCTAACGAAGGCATGCGCTACATGTTCACGCTGATGAACGGCGCTCGCGTCGTGGTCGGTTTGCAGGGAGTTTGTCTTGCCCAGTCGGCTTACCTGATGGCTGCCGATTATGCGGCCGACCGTGAGCAGATGCGCTCTCTGAGTGGCCCGAAAGCTCCGGATCGTCCTGCGGACCCGATCCTGGTACATCCGGATGTGCGGCGCATGCTCCTGGTACAGAAATCCATCGTGGAGGGTGGGCGAGCGTTGATCTACTACACCGGTCAACTCGCGGATCAGGTGGCTGCCTACTCGGGAGAAGAGCAGGCGCGCGCGGAGGATCTACTCGATTTTCTGACTCCCATCGTCAAGGGTTTTCTGACGGAGCTTGGCTTCGAGTCGGTAAACCACGCGATGCAGATTTTCGGCGGCCACGGCTTCATCAGGGAGACGGGTGTGGAACAATACGTGCGTGATGCCCGGATCACGATGATCTACGAAGGCACCACCCAGATTCAGGCGCTGGATCTGCTGGGTCGCAAGGTGCTGTTGACTCAGGGCAAAGGTTTGACTGCGTTCATCGATGAGATCAATGATCTGGCTGGGGAGATTGCGGATTCCCTGCCGGATCTCTCCGCGAAACTCAAAAGCGCGGCACGGGAGTGGTCGGGCCTCACGTTGCCGTTGGCAGCCAAAGCGCAGCAGAATCTCGATGAGCTTGGCGCGGCGGCCGTGGACTATCTCTTCTACAGCGGTTATGTGACCTTGGCATACTGTTGGGCGCGCATCGCCCGGACTGCCGCAGAAGGAGATGAAAACGATCGGTACCTGGCGGGAAAACTCGCTACCGCCAGGTTCTACTTCGCGCGGATGCTACCGCGCGCCGGGGCGCACAAGATCGCCATGGAAGCGGGTGCGGATGTACTGATGTCCATCAGCGACGAGGCGTTAACCTCGACATAGGGAACCGAGCGGCGGTGTCTTGAGAATGGGGAAGGAAGACCACGATGTTGGAATATCGGGCACCTGAGCGTGATTTCGAGTTTTTACTGTTCGAACTCTACAGGGTTCAAGAGAGCTGGCGGGCCATATCGGCATTCGCCGACTTCAGCGACGATATCGTGCGTGCCGTGCTCGCGGAAGGCGGGAAACTCGCCGCGGAGGTCATGGCGCCGCTCAACCAGTCGGGCGACGACGAAGGCTGTCGCTGGGAGGACGGTGAAGTTCACACCCCTTCGGGGTTCAGGGAAGCTTTTGCCCAGATCGCGAGCGGTGGTTGGATGGGTTTGTCGGGCAACCCGGAATTTGCAGGCCAGGGTTTGCCCAAGCTGCTTGGCTGTTTGGTCGAGGAAATGTTCTGGGGATCCAACACGGGCCTCTATCTGTACTGCACGTTGACCGTTGGCGCATCCATCTGTATCGACACCCACGGAAGCCCCGAGCAGAAAGCCCTTTACCTGCCGAAGCTCTACAGCGGCACCTGGACGGGGGCAATGAGCCTTACCGAGTCTCATGCCGGTACCGACCTCGGAATCATGCGCACCCGGGCGGAAGCTCAGGGTGATGGCACCTACCGGCTGACGGGTACGAAAATTTTTATCACCAGCGGCGAGCACGATGTAGCCGAGAACATTGTTCACCTGGTGCTCGCGAAGCTCCCCGGAGCACCGTCGGGTAGCCGGGGAATTTCCCTGTTCATAGTGCCCAAATATCTTCCCACGGCGGATGGCGAACCAGGGGAACGCAATAAGCTCGGCAGCGGTTCCATCGAACACAAGATGGGTATCAAAGGTAGCGCGACTTCGGTCATGAACTTCGATGGCGCGGTGGGTTATCTGATCGGGGAGGAGAATCAGGGGCTCGCGTGCATGTTCACCATGATGAACTACGAGCGCCTCTCGGTTGGCATACAGGGCCTCGGCGCGGGAGAACTGGCTTATCAACAGGCCGCGGTATACGCCCGGGAGCGCCTGCAGGGGCGTTCACCCCTCGGTCCGCAAAACCCGGATGCCCCGGCGGACAGCCTGTTGGTGCACCCGGATGTGCGGCGTATGTTGCTCACCATCAGGACCCTGACCGAAGCTGGGCGGGCGTTCGCCCTGTTTGTGGGTATGCAGCTCGATCTTGCAAAGTATGCGAAGGACGCCGAGGCACAAGCGCTCGCCGAGTTGTTGACGCCGGTGGCCAAGGCATTCTTGAGCGATAGGGGGTTTGATTGTGCGGTCACCGCGCAGCAGGTGTTCGGTGGGCATGGTTACGTAAAAGAATGGGGCGTGGAACAGATCGTGCGCGATGTGCGCATCGCCCAGATTTATGAAGGTGCCAACGGTATTCAGGCCCTCGATCTGGTGGGGCGCAAAGTACTGCGCGATGGCGGCAATACCGTACGCGCCCTGGTGGACCGCATAACCGGAAGCGAAATCCCCCTGCAATTCCAGGAACGTTTGCGCGAAGCGCTGGACCGGCTGACCCGGGTCACCACCTCCATCGTCGATCGCGCGGCAGACGATCCCGCATTGGCCGGCGCGGTCTCCACGGACTATCTGGATCTGCTGGGCTACACCCTCTATGCCTGGCTGTGGGCCGCCATGGCAGAAGCCGCTCCCGATGATGATTTTGGTGCGGCCAAATGGCAGTGCGCGGAATTCTACTTCGCCCGCATCCTCCCCAAAACCCGGGGCCTGGAAACCAGCATCGAGGCAGACAGTTCAGCCGTCATGCAACTACCAGATTCCGCCTTCTAACAATTTCGAGCAACCACAGCCTCAAGCAACCGGATTACTTTGAACACGGAAGCGCGGTGAAAAGAAACCCCTGACCCCAGTCGAAATCTGTGCTCGAACCCGGA
>JAPUJX010000281.1 GCA_027295975.1 Gammaproteobacteria bacterium | reverse complement strand
GGCTTGTTGAAGAAAAACTGGGCGCCGAGGCCGAAACCGTGAACGGCCCGTTGGCCGTCCTGGCCCATGTAAATCTCGTTGACGTACGCGTTGAGCAGGTCAACCTTGTCGAATCGTGCTTCCAGAATCACGGCCATTGCGAGTTCGTTGAGCTTACGACCCAGGGTCTTCTCGTTGTGGAGGAAATAGCTTTTGACGAGCTGTTGAGTCAGCGTACTCCCGCCCTGTTTTATCTCGCCGCTGGTGAAGTTCACCCAGAAGGCACGGGCGATGCCGCGAAGATCGAAACCCATGTGACGGTCGAAGTTCTGATCTTCCACCGCCTTCAACGTCTGCTCGAGGAGACCCGGCACTTGCTCGGGGGTCAGCACGATGCGGTCTTCACCATGGCTTGGAAAAAAGCTGCCGATCATCGCTGGATCCAGTCGGATCAGCGGAATTGGCCGTCCGCTCGAGTCGGCTATTCTCGCAATGCCATAAGTGCCGAAATTGATCTCGATTCGCTCGGCGTTACGTTTCCGTTCCAGGAACCGGAAGCTGCGCAAATGGATTTGCAGGAGACTCCCGGAGCGTTGGTAGGTTCCTGGTTGGCTCAGGTTCGCGCGTCGTTGGTAACCGAGTCGGGTAAGCTCGGTGACGATGTCGGATACCGCTAACGCGGCACCGGGATAGATCTCCAGGGGTTCGGCGTAGACCGCGGCGGGCACCGACCAGCGACGCCCTTCGAACATGCCGGTAATGGTTCGATCGAGATAGACGAGGTATCCGGCCGCAACCGCGCTGACGAATAAACCCGTGTAAAAGGTCAACTTGAAGAGAAGTATGCTGACCCTCAGGAACCTCGAGCGGTTGCGGTTTCCGCGCTTGTGCCTAGCCATGTGTGGCTTTACCGGTGATGTTTCGCAACATAACGCGAGCAGGAAAAGGCGAAGGCGAGCAAGAATAACACGGGATGAGAATGGTTATCGTTCGAAACTGTTGCCGCTCCCTGCCGGGTGCAGTAGCATCACCCCTGACCTAAGGGGTGGATAGTCCTGAGACACCGATGTTTGGTGGACCCTTTGAACCTGACCCGGTTAGCACCGGCGTAGGAATAGGCTTCCTCATACCCCCAGGTCTTACGCCTTTTCAGATTTGGGGACCGGCATGAAACCTTTTTTACCACTTTTCCTGAGTGCCCTTCCGGCACTGGCGACGACCGCGTTTGCGCAAACCACATCCGACAGCGAGTCGATTATCGAAGAGATTGTGGTGACGAGCGAGTTTCGCGACGTTTCTCTCATGAAAAGCGCGGGGAGCATTTCGGTCGTTTCCTTGAACGACCGTAAAAGCGGAACGCTCAACCACCTCGAAGAGGTTCTCGGCTTGACGCCGAACGTCAACTTTGCGAGCGGCGGGTCGAGAGCCCGGTTTTACCAGATTCGCGGCATCGGCGAACGCGGTCAGTTCATAGAACCCCTTAATTCATCTGTTGGGCTCGTTCTCGATGGAGTGGATATGAGTGGCGTAGGCACGGTAGCCACCTTGTTCGACGTTTCGCAGGTGGAAGTGTTACGGGGTCCTCAGGGAACACTTTTCGGCGCCAACGCGCTGGCCGGTTTGATCAACGTCATCAGTAACGACCCGACCCGGGAATTCACCGCGCGTCTGGATGTGGATGCCGGAGATTATGCTGCGTTGGGCATGGGCGCGATTGTCTCGGGGCCGATCTCCGATACAGTCGGTTACCGGTTGGCGGTACGGAAATATCGCGACGATGGGTTCATGGACAACAAATTTCTGAACACCGGGGATACCAACGATCACGATGAGTTGACCATGCGAGGTAAACTCGCCTGGGAACCCGACGACCAGACCGCCTGGCTGCTCACCCTGGGGAAGGTCGATGTGGACAACGGCTACGATGCTTTTTCGCTGGACAACAACCGTAATACCCTCTCCGATGAGCCCGGAGACGACAAGCAGGATTCCACCTATGCGAGCCTGAAGTTGAACCGTGAGCTGGCGAGCGGTTTGACCTTTGAAGGATTGATCGGATACGGCGACAGCGCCATCGACTACGGTTATGACGAAGACTGGGCGTTCGCCGGGTTTCATCCCTGGGGTTATTCGTCCACCGATCGCTACCGGCGAGACAGAACAACCCGCACCTTGGACCTGCGCCTGTTGTCGGGTGACACACCGCGAATCTTTTCCGGGACCACCGAGTGGGTTCTTGGTGTCTATATGTTGAGTCAGGAGGTTGATCTCAGGCGCACGTACACCTATCTGACCGAAGACTACACCAGCACGTTCGACATGGATCGTTTTGCGGTATATGGAGAGCTGACCAGTTCATTGAGTGAGCGATCGAGGATAACGTTTGGCCTGCGTGGCGAGCGCCATCGCGCAGACTTCCACGATTCCGATGGGGGTCGGGATCATCCAACGGTTTCCATGGTGGGCGGCCGGGTGGTTTTCACCTGGGACGTTACCGACCGGACGTTGTTTTATGCCAGCGCCACTCGAGGTTACAAGGCGGGAGGATTCAACACCGATGGCACGTTGGATGAAGATTTGCGGCATTTCGACCCTGAGACGTTATGGAATTTTGAAGTGGGGCTCAAAGGAGTATTCCTCGATGGCCGCTCGAGGGTTCGCCTGTCTGCCTTCACGATGCAACGCCGGGAGATGCAGGTTGCCACTTCCATCGTGAGAGTGCGTGCCGACGGCAGTGCCGAGTTCATCGACTTCACCGGCAATGCGGCGGACGGTATCAACAGCGGGCTGGAGCTTGAACTGTTGTTGAATGTCAGTGCGAATTTGAACTTCTTCGGCAGTTTGGGGTTGCTGTACACGGAGTTCGACGACTACACCAATGGCTCCGGCGAGGATCTCGACGGTCGTGATCAAGCCCATGCCCCGGGATATCAGTTCCATCTCGGCGGCGATTATCTTTTTGCGCCGGGGTGGTTCCTGCGCGTGGAGGTTGAGGGGAAAGATGACTTCTATTTTTCGGATGGCCACGATCTGCAGTCCGACAGTTTTGCGATCGTCAATGTTTCATTGGGGTACGGGGGCGACCGCTGGCAGGCGATATTGTGGGGCCGTAACCTCTCGGACGAAGATTATTTCGTACGTGGATTCTTCTTCGGGAATGATCCCCGGGACGGGTACACGGAGCGGGGTTTCACCCAGTTGGGTGATCCCCGGCGTTTCGGTTTGTCCCTGAGTTTCGAGCTGTAACCGGATCTTGGCAGGGTGTTTTCAACACACTGCTGATCGGGTTAGGGCTCTGTGCTGGCGGTTTCGGTTGCGGGCGTGTCCTCGGCAGCCTTCTCCATGGCGATGAGGTAGTCCACGACGTCGAGGGCCGTTTTCCGTCCGGCGTCCATATTTACCAGATATTTGCCCGCAACCATGAGCGTGGGGACGGAGGGGATGGTCAATTGCCGCTGTTCTTCGTTCTGTTGTCTTAAGCGTTGCCTAACCTGGGGCGAGTTGAAGGTTCGCAGAAACGACTCTTTGTCGATCCCGTGCCCGTCGACAAAATCCGCAATCGCATCGGCACTCTGGAACTGCCGGCCGTTGTCATGAATGGCGCGGAATATGCGACTGTGATTCTCGTCGAGTACCCCGGCCATTTCGAGGGTCAGGTAGGCTTGCCCAAGGAGGGACCAGGCGGGCGAATACGTGACCGGACTGCGCAAGAAGCTTGCCCCTTCCGGCATGGATTTCTGCCAGTCTTCCAGCATCGGGTCAAAATTCCGGCAGTGAATGCAACCGTAGGAGAAAAATTCCGTGACCTTGATGGCTTCACCCGGCCGGCGGCGTGGCGGATTTTCGATCAACCGGTAATGTTCGCCCGCAACAAACTCACCTTCCGTGATACCTGTGCTGTACAGGGTGCCGTAACCGATGATCAACACGACGACGACAACCGCAAACGCGAAAATGGTTGTCCGTGCGCGGGTGACCCTGGTGTCGATTTTGGC
>JAPUJX010000280.1 GCA_027295975.1 Gammaproteobacteria bacterium | reverse complement strand
TAATTACAGCGCGTGATCCGTATCGACAGTCGAGCTGCTCAGCCGCTTTCTTGACGAGATCTTCGGAACGTTCCGCATCGAGCTTTCGCCGGATGATGTTCTCGGCTATCAACCGCGCTGAGATCTCGGGTGCTTTGTTGTATTCCAACCGCCTGATTTCGTTACGAACTAATCGTTCGTTTTCTCTCATCTGGAACAGACCTTCGGCAAAGCTGGATAGCTTCGCGCCATGAGGTCAGTCGGTGGGTTTTGAGTCTTCTTCCAGCCATCGGTCGAATCGCTTCTTCGGAATCAGGATCCGGGCGCCAACTTTGATTGCCGGAAAGCCGCCTCGTCGCGCAGCTTCGTATGCCGTATTGAGTCCGACGCCAAGAATCTCAGCGACTTCTTTTACGGCATAGATTTCGGTTCTCTCACCTCTCATAAACCCCTCCATTGGTGGGCAAAATGGTCACAGTTGGTCACGGAAATGCTGAAAGACAGCGGAGATAGCGGTATGTGCCGTGAACGCTCATGCCGCTAACCCGTTGATTTCGTTACGAACAAATAAGCCTCGTGAGATTCCGGAAAGCGGCTCTCATATGAACATCAAGAAATGTTCCGAAACAATCCCGGCATCCAGCCTGAATCGAACACCGTTGTGTTAATATATCCGTTCGGATATATTAATCTGATGGTAAATCTTGTAAAGATACTAAGGAGTCAGACCGGTCTCACACAGCAGGGGTTTGCAGCCCGGGTTCAAACTTCACAATCGACGGTCGCGGCTTATGAGACCGAATCCAAATCGCCGACAATCCGCACGGTGAATCGATTTACATCTCTACTGGGACTGGAATTGGTCGCTTCGTTTGCGCCGGCGATGAGCCGGGAAGATCGCCGAAGCCTGGAGTTTCACAAGGCGATTGCCTGCAAGCTGCGCAACGATCCTCGGCCTGCAGTTAATCGAGCAGAAAAAAACCTCCGGAATCTACTTCAACTTCACCCTCATGCAGACGCCCTGTTGCTGCGCTGGAAGTCCTGGCTCAACCAGCCGACTGACGATCTTGTGGCCCGGATACTGGACACTGGGCTTCTGGCAAGAGATATGAGACAGATTTCGCCGTTCTCCGGTATCTTGAACCCACAAGAACGATCTCAGATCCTTAAGAAATTCAGAAAAGCGTACGACCGGTGAAAAAGCGGCAGTTTGAACACACCATCCGTGCTGCAGCAGCAATTCTGGGTGTCAATGAGGTCTTGGTTATCGGCAGCCAGGCAGTTCATGCTTCTATTGACTTCGAGTTACCAGCAGCAGAACGGTCAATCGAAGCGGACATTTCGGCAATGCAGGATGACGATGGCTCAAAAGCAGATCTCATTGATGGATCTATGGGAGAGTTGTCAATGTTTCAGGATACGTTCGGTTACTACGCCCAGGGTGTCACACCCGAAACCGCTGTTTTACCTGAAGGATGGCAAGACCGTCTGATTGTTTTCGAGTCTCCTGCGACCAACGGCGTTAAGGCATTTTGTCTTGAACTGCATGATCTTTGGATCTCAAAGGCCATAGCGGGCCGTCCAAAGGACAGGGAATTTTGTGAAGCACTTTTTGAGAAGGACCTTGTCGACGCGCAAATATTGCATCAGAGGCTGGCGGAAGTGCGGAAATTGAATCCAGCTATTAAAGAAAAGATAACAAGTCATCTTCCTTGCGATTCCGCGATGCCGCATGAGCTTTGACCATACGGGTTTGTAAGTAAGCCAGGATTGGCCAACCCAAGGAGTCAAAATGCGTTGACCTGTTTTTACTCTGACCCTACCGCTACGGTCACCGGTTCCCCCAGCGCTCTTGCCCGGTCTAATCGGCTGGCCTCATCCCGCGGCAGGTGCCGCCAGGCAAGCGTCAGGAACACCAGGGTAATGATAAATATGGAAAGCGAGGCGGTCATCGCAAGTTGCAACGACTCCGCCGAGCCCATGCCTGAAGCCATAAAAAGGTCTGAAAGCTGCCCCATTGCATAGGGACCAATGGCCAGACCAATGAACGTGTTGACAAGAATGTAATACGCGCCGGCAACCGCCCGCATACGCGGCATGACCAGGTCCGCAGCGGTACTTGGCGGTATGCCCGGCCAACTCGCGCTTGGAATGTGGTAGAAAAAGTTGAGCGCAAACGCAACATAGAGGCTGTCTGTATAAACCATCCACAACACCAGGGGGATCGTCCCGAACACCGCGAAGTAACCAATGGCGAGTCGGCCGCTGGGAAAACGTTTTTTCAGCAGATCCGCCAGGTACCCACCCAGGGTGACGCCTATCAGGCCGCCGGCGGCATTCCCGAGACCAACATACATACCTACTTCACCCGCAGTCGTGTCGTGCAGGCGCATCAGCAGGGGTGGTGTCCAGAAACTGACGCCATACGAAACGAAGCTGATGGTGGGAAATGCGATCATCGTGTAGATCATCGCGCGGGACTTGAAAATCATCGCGAACGTGGCGGGGTCTCGTTTTGCGAGGGACTGGGCCCAGCAGAATGTCACATAGGCGCCAATGCCGAGGGCAATCCACTGAGCCGAGCTTCCGGTGGCAAGGATCAACAACCAGGCAACAAGGGCAATGGCGGCGGCAGCAATAAAATTGACCTTGAGCGAGCCCCCTGATTTTTTGATCTGCACGAGATTGAATCCGGGAATCATGGACGCCATTTCGGTGGCAAGGACCTTGAAGGGGGCTGGGTGCTCTTCGGTGACGAGACCTTCGCTCATGCCCCGCTTCGGCTCCCGCAGTGTGCGCACCCACAGGGCCATGAGCAGCCCCGGAATACCGACCGCCATGAATGCAACGTGCCAGCCTTTGAAACCCAACGGCGCCTGGGTGACATCCGGGTACAGGTTAGCCCAGGAGTCGAGAATCCAACCGCCGAGAAACAGGCCTATCCCGCCGCCGATGTACACTCCCGACGAGTAGATTGCGATAACCGTTGCGCGCAGGCGGGTCGGGTAATAGTCCGACAACATCGAATAGGCGGCGGGGGACGCGCTCGCTTCGCCTATGCCCACCCCGATACGAAAGGTTGCAAGCACCGGGAAGGAGCGCGCGAGTCCGGACATCGCCGTCATGACGCTCCAGAACATGAGCCCCAGCGAGATGAGGCTGCGCCGCACCCAGACATCGGCAAAACGTGCAAGCGGAATGCCGAACACTGCATAAAAAACGGCAAACACCGTGCCGTAGAGAAAACCTATTTCCGCGTCGGTGACCCCGAGGTCGGCTTTGATGTCCTCGGCGAGAATCGAAAGGATATTACGATCGACGAAGTTGAAGACGTAAACGATGACAAGAACAAACAGGACATAGTGGGCATACCGCCCGCCTACCTTCGTCTCACGAAACATTGATCCCCCTCTCCAAGCGTCCTATTTAAGCAGATTGGGATAGAAAAAGGGGTCGGTTGAATTTAAAGGGGGAAATCAGGCTGAGATGGCTTATTTAGCGCAAGCCCCCCTGCTAATCCAACCTGAGCCTTTTTTGAACGTATTGACGAGATGGCAGTCGGTCTGCGATCTTGCAACCAAACGCAGAAAATGTAGTGACGGGATTATCCATGACGTTTTCCAATTTCGAGATTCGACCGGCAACGTCCGAGGAGATGCCCGCTTTTCAAGCCCTCGCCAAATATGCATTTGCCGAAAACTCCGCACCGGATGCAGCCGAGGAAGCAGAGCCGCTCCTTCCCGAATGGTCCCTTGCCGCATTCGACGGCAACAAGGTGGTTGCCAGTTCCGGCGGACTCCCCTTCAAGATGCGATTCAACGGCCACGTGGTCGCGGCGGACGGAGTTACCGCCGTCGCAACCGATCCCGGCTACCGCCGCCAGGGCGCCGTGCGTGCCTTGATCACTGGCCTCATGCACCGAGCCCGGGACAACGGCGTGCCGGTTTCGATTCTGTGGGCTTCCATGGGAGCAATATACCAACGTTTCGGTTATGGGCTGGCGTCCACCATGGTCGACTACACCATCGAACCGCGGTACATACAATTTCAATTCGGCGAACCAGCGAGCGGTTATGTACGGCTGCTCGAGAAAGACGAATCACTGCCCCACTGTAAAACAATTTATCGAACGTATTGCAACGACCGTACCCTGCTGTTGCATCGGGCAAGTGTCTTGTGGGATATCATGTTTCGCCGCAGCCAGGCTCAGAACGTCAACGCAGCCGTGTACTTTGACGCCCAGAACAGTCCGAAAGCCTATGCGTTATATCAGGCGAAGTGGGACGACAGCCTCGGCTCTTCCGACGGCCAGATCATCGGCGTCAGTGACTTCGCCTGGTGTGACATCGACGGGTACAGAGGCATCTGGGAGTATCTTGCCAGCCACGACCTCGCGAGCAAAATTCGCTGGAAGCGCGCCCCGGAAGACGATCCAGCGCCAAACATGCTCCTGGAACCGCGGCGCCTGCACCGGCAAACGGGCGACGCCATCTGGCTACGGGTAAATGATGTGGAGACGGCGCTTGGGGCGCGTGGTTACGACCTGCCGGGCGAAGTCGTCCTCCGCATTAACGAAGACGATATTTGTCCCTGGAACGTAGGCACCTACAGGATGACAACCACCGGAGAAGCTACCGACGTCGAACGGATTTCCGACGATAATACCCCCATCGATTGCGACATCAGCATCAACGGGCTCGCCTCGCTGCTGGCCGGGCACACGTCTCTGAGCCAGTTGCACCGCATCGGCCGCGCAAGCGTAACCGAGGAGGCACGCCTGCCCGCGATCGACGCATTGTTTTCGACCCGCTACAGGCCACTGTGTTCGAACATGTTCTAAGGCGGTGAGAGTTTGTTTCAGGCGCACCCGCAGGGACTCGAGACCCCTGACGAATCAAAGAGGTGAGGGAACCTGCTCGTCAGCCATCCGGCCAACGCAAAATTCACTTCCGTCGGTCGCTCTTGTGCCATCCAATGACCCGAATCGACAACTACCTCATCAAGTGTCCCACAGCGCTCACGCATGGGTTCCGCCAGCCGGGAAGTAACGGTCTCACATACGTAATCGTACGACGCCGCAAGGAAGAGCACGGGCATATCCAGTTTACCTTCGTTCAAAGACTTTCCAGCGTAGGCAATATTGGCGGCATGGTTCATATAATACGAATCCGGACCAAAAAAACCGTTACGTTCCAGGGCTTCGGCGTATATCCGCAGATCCGCCTCGGTCACGACATCATCATCCCGGGGTATATCGGGCGCCTCCGGGGCACCGCCGAACCAGCCGCCCTGCTTGCGGGTCACCGCGGTACCTGCCGGCTTCCCAAAACCCTCCGGAGCGCCTTTGCGGAACAACAATTTGACGGTGTTATAAGGATTGACCCCAAAAGTGCTGGTGGCCTTCTCGAAATTCTCCTGATAATAAAGCTGATAATCCCACTGCCCCGCGGGAAACTGCTCCTCAGGGTAAACGCCGCGGTCCACGAGAGATATGCAGGCATCCAGCCCGCGCTCGAGGGTGGCGTAAGGCACACACAGGTTAACAACGCCATGACATCGATCGGGATGGTGGCTGGCAATGTTCCATACCACCGGACTTCCCCAGTCATGCCCGACCCAGATGGCCCTGTCGCCTCCAAGGGCGTCCAACAAACCAATCATGTCTGCCACCACATGCTCTTGCGCATAGTCTTCATGGCGTCGGTAGACAGAAGACCCTCCGTAACCTCTGAGATCCGGAGCTATGGCGTGAAAACCCAGGCCAGCCAGCACCGGCAGCTGATGACGCCAGCTGATTGAAAGCTCGGGCCAGCCATGGACAAAAATGATCAGCGGGCCGTCTGTCGAACCTGCAGTCAGATATTTGCAGATATGACCATTTGTGGTAACCCTGTGTTCGGTAATTTCCATGGTATGTACCGGCATCCTGATGATTTCCTCCCTCCGCTCGCTATCACCCTGCACAAATCGATTTCCAAGTACAAGGGTTTAACCTTGATGACGTAGTCGAATCGGGTCGGTACCATGCACTTCAGCGTAAGCGATATGGAACGCACGCTGCGCTTTTACAGGGACCTGCTTGGGTTGTGTTAGTGTTCCTGCCACAATGTTGAGCACGGGACAAATCGATCGGTACCATCACGACGGTTATGTTGTGCCAGACTATCGTCTGCCGAGTGAAACCATCCTCGCCATCAAATCAGACCACGCCCGCCTGATTGAACGGTATCCACAATTCAACGATTACTGCGGCGCGTTGCTGCTGTACGACTTTCGGTTTCTGAACTACGCCAGGAATCCAGACATCCTGGACATGGTAGAGCAGTTGATCGGCCCGGACATTGCGCTCTGGAACTCGAGCCTGTTTGCAAAACCCGCGCATATCGGCACGCGCACTCCCTGGCATCAGGATGGCGAATACTGGCCTGTTCGACCGTTGGCAACCTGTTCGGTATGGATCGCCCTCGACGACGCCACTCGCGAAAATGGCTGTTTACGCTTTATTCCCGGTACCCATAAACGACGGGAACTCTCGAAACATCACTACAGCGATGCAAAGGATATCGCACTGCCGCTGGAACTCGACCGCAAACACGTCGACGAAAAGCGCGCGGTTGACCTGGTGTTGGAGTCAGGCCAGATCTCGCTGCACGATGTGTATCTGATGCACGGCTCGGAGCCGAACACTTCCGGCAAACCACGCCGAGGCATGACACTTCGATACATGCCCACCACCTCGGTGTACCGACGTGATCTCAACAAAAGCCCAGTGGATGACAAGCGCACCCTGTTTCTCATGCGGGGCCAAGACGTCTCGGGCCTGAACGATTTTCGGGTGCGCTAACCTGTTTCGATGGAATCTGGCTACCGTCTTCAAACAGAGTACTTTCAATCAGCGGGAGTCCATATACGGCCGCTCAAGTGTGGGTCATGGAAACGTGTTTCCATGTAACAGTGCTCAACGATGTAGTGGCCGCCTAGGGAACCTCTGATCAATTATCGATTACTCAGAGGTTCCCTGGTTTTACTTCTTCTCGGACAGCTGTATCAGAACTCCGTGTGTCGATTTGGGATGCACGAACACCTGGGGTCCTCCTTCGCCAATCAGTCGAGCCCCACCTTCCTTGAGATTGGCAACAGTCTGGTCGAGATCGTCGACCGCCATGGCAAACGTGTGAATGCCCTCGCCCCGGCTTTCTATCGCTCGACCCACGGCGGACTCGGCGTTGGTTGGGGCGACCACCTCGAGAAACCCCCCATCGGGAAGCTGAAAGAAGGCTTGTTTTATACCAAGCGCCTCGGATTCAGCAAAACGGTCGAGTTTCAATCCCAACGCGTCTCGATAGGTTGCGACCCCCTCGTCAAAATCCTTTACCCGTACCACTACATGATCAAATCCCGTGATAGCCATGTCTTCTCCCCTTTCTTTTACAAGTCTGCAAGTCGACACCCATAATAACATTTCGGAGGGACCCCTCGCCTGTCGTCTGACCGGCTGGGCTCACGGCAATCGTTCAACCGACCGTATACTTCGCTCCGTCTGGACAACTCACACGGACCTTATGCACTGGCTGGACGTTGGCGTGCTGGTGACCTACTTCGGTGGCCTGTTCGCCATGGGCGTTTGGTTTTCCCGCAGGAACGTGGATGTCGAGGAGTATTTTCTCGGGGGTCGGCGTTTCAAAGGCTGGGTGATCGGCATGAGCCTGGTGGGTACCTCTATCAGTTCAATTACCTTTCTTGCTTACCCGGGAGATGCGTTCAAAACCGCCTGGCTCAGATTTCTACCCAACCTGATGTTACCCATCGCGGTGGTGATCGCAGCATACTTTTTTCTACCCTTCTTTCGCCGGGCCAACACCACCACGGCATTCGAATTCCTGGAGGAACGATTTGGCCCATCGATCCGTGTCTATGGGGCAATCGCCTTTATCGTCGCTCAGGTTGTACGCGTCAGCCTCATTCTCTATCTCATTTCACTGGTGTTACAGGAAATCACTGGATTCAATGCCGTCTGGTGTATTGTCATTGGCGGAGGGGTGGTAGCCGCTTACACGATCCTTGGCGGATTCAGTGCCGTAGTCTGGACCGATGTCATTCAAACCATCGTCCTCCTGGCGGGTGGTGTAGTGTGTTTGTTCATCATACTTCTGGCATTACCCGGTGGGTTGAGCCAACTGCTCGACGTCGCTATCGCCGATGGCAAACTTGCGTTTTCCGAGTTGCGTGCCGGAGAGCTTGTCCCGGTCGGCTGGAATGTGGGACTTTCGAGTAAAACCGCGACCATGATGTTGCTGGTCGGGCTCGTTAGCTGGCTGACCGAGTACTCCAGCAACCAGAACACGGTGCAGCGATTCTGCGCATCGCGAAGCGATGTGGAAGCACGTAAAGCCATGTTCATCTGCGCTGCAGTGAGTGTACCCACATGGGCGTTTTTCATGTTTCTCGGTACGGCTTTGTACGTCTTTTTTCAGGTTTTCCCCGCGCCTGAAGCAACCGAAGCCCTCAATGGCGTTCGCAAAGCGGAAGAAATTCTGCCATTTTTCGTGACTGGCTACCTACCGCCGGGGCTTGTGGGTCTGGTGCTCGCGGCGGTACTGGCAGCGGCGATGTCATCAACGGATTCGAGTATCAACGCAATTTCGACAGTCTCGATCAACGACATTTACCAACGGCATCTGCAACCTCATGCATCGGCTGTCCACTACTTGCGGCTTGCCCAAATCATCGCTCTCGCCGCATCGCTTTTGATGATGGGTGGTGCGATCGTGTTGACGGAAACCGACGCAAAAACCCTGCAGGACACGGCCACAATTTTGACTTCGCTGTTGGGCGGCGGCTTGCTCAGCATTTACCTCATCGGTTTCTTCAGCCGCCGTGGAGATGCGCGCCATGTACTCTTCGGAATAGCGGGCACGATGGTGTTTACCGGCTGGACGGTTTTGAGTGCGAACGGCTTACTGCCATCGTCCGTCGTCTACCCGTTTGACCTCTACTACACCAGCTTTATCGGTAACGTGGTGATGTTTGTTATTGTTTATGGGCTGAGCCTGTTGTGGAGTTCTCAAAACAAGACAGGCACCTGAAACCCCAAACTACCGAAACGCGCTCACGATTTCTTCTTCGAATTGCCGCAGACGGTCAATGTCACCGGAAGGAATAGCGCCGAACATAATCTCGGCAATCCCTGCATTCTGGAACTCGCCGATCCGATCGATCACATACTGCTTCGAACCAGCCACGGTTCCCGGACCCAGTCTTTTTACGGCTCGCTCGATCAGCGCCTTGTCTTCCGTCAGGTAACAAGGCATCAGGAGCGTACGTCTGATTTCAGCGGGATCCCTGCCTGCCGCTTCGCAATGTTTTTCCAACACACCGGCTTTGTGCCGATAATAATCCAGAGCCATACCGCCACCGGCCCAGCCATCCAGATTCATGATGTCACCGTGTCTCGCCAGGGTGCGCAGAGTTCGTTTCTCGCCTGTTCCTCCCACCATGATGGGAATAGGTTCGCCATGGCTGCCGGGTGACAGCCGGGCCTGATCCAGCCGGTAATATTTACCCCGGTAGTCCACGGGTTCCCCACTTCTGATCAACAGGCGTATCAGTTCGCAGGCTTCTTCAAAACGATCCTGGCGCTCTTTCATGGATGGGAAGTCCCAACCATAACTTTCGTGTTCACGCTGATACCAGCCCGCGCCGATAGCCAGGGTAAAACGGCCCCCGCTCATGGTATCGATGGTTCCGGCAAGCTTGGCGAGATGGCCGGGGTTCCGGTAGGTATTGCCGAGAACGAGGTTTCCCAGGCGTAATTTTTTCGTCATACCGGCGACGGTGGCAATGGCGGCCAATCCCTCGAAGGCTGTCAGGGATTCCTGCTCCCGATCGGCTCCGGGTGGAATAAAGTGATCGGCAAACCAGACACTGTCCCAATCGCCTGCCTCCATGGCCGCAACCGATAAACGAACGGCTTCCCAACTGGTCCGGTACACGTTCACCTGAATACCAAATTGCATTTCTTCCTCCCTTTTGTCTGCGCGACCGGATTCAGTCCTGCTGAGCCTGTTTGCGGCCCCGTTGCTGGATCTTTCCGCGACGGGAAGCGACTTCTTCGGGCTTTGGCGCTTTGTGTCTGCGGCTGATTTCCCTTTCGTAACCCATGGCATCTCCCAGGCTCAAATCGAACCCCCGATCTATCATGCGTTTGTACTCGAACATCACTTCCGGGACGCAGGACATCATGTCCCGGGCGAGGGCTCGACAGGTAGGCATGAGATCTTCGCGAGAAACGATGCGGTTCAACATTCCCCACTCGTAAGCCCTCTCGGCGCTCAGAAAATTGCCCGTCAGCGAGAGTTCCTTTGCGCGGTACAAGCCCACGGCGCGGGATAGCCGCTGGGACAGGCCCCAGCCCGCCAACAGCCCGACGCGAGCATGCGTATCGGCAAATTTAGTCTCCGGCGTGCCAATCAGTACGTCACAGGACAGCGAAATCTCAAACCCGCCGGTAACCGCCAGACCATTGATCGCACCGATCACCGGCTGGGGCAAAGCCCGCAGCAGCCGTGGCGGATCGGGTGGATGTGCACCTGATGCGGTTGCTGTTTCACCACCCATTTCCTTCAGATCCAGCCCCGCACAAAACGCTCGACCGGCACCGGTCAGGATCACCACCCTGATATCGGAATCGGTGCGCAATCGTTCCAGTTCAGCAGCCAACAGTTGTCTGAGTTCCAGAGACAGTGCGTTCAGCTGATCGGGGCGATTGAGCGTCAGCGTGGCAATGCCCTCTTGCCTGTCGACAAGCAGGACCGGCTCGTGGTTGTCCAAATTCATCTCTCCACGTTCATCTCAAGACCACATGTGCGAACCACCGCAGACGGTGATGGCTTGACCCGTCATATAGGCGCTGGCACCGGATGCCAGATAAACGGCTATTCCCTTGAAGTCGTCTGCCACCCCCAGACGGCGCAGCGGAATCTGCTCGTTGGCACGTTTCTCCGCTTCCGGGTTGTCCCACAATGCCCGGGCAAAATCCGTCCTGATGAGACCGGGGCAGATTGCATTCACCCGAACCCCTTTCGGGCCAAGCTCCAACGCCAGATTTCGCACCAGTGCGATGTCGGCAAGCTTGGAGATGTTGTAGGCGCCCAGGACTTCGGTGGGGTGAAAAGCCCCCGTGCTGGCAGTGACGGTGATAGATCCGGCGCCTTTCTCCACCATGTCCGGGGCGACCATTTGACACATCCAGTGTACGGCTTTGACATTGGTCGACAGGATCTTGTCGAACGCCTCATCGGGAAGTTCCGACATGGAGCCATAAAAGGGATTAACACCGGCATTACAGATGAGAATATCAATCAGGCCAAGCTGGTCGTGGGTTGCGTCGACCAGACCCTGGAGTTGCTCCTTGTAACCGGCGTTACAGGCCACTGCGTGAACACGCCGTTCTCCGCACTTCTGGTTGATTTCTTCCGCTGCCGCCTCACATTGATCCAGCTTCCGGCTCGAAATCATCACCTTTGCGCCGTGCTCGGCAAGGCCTTCCGCCATCGCCTTGCCCATCCCTTTGGATGCGCCCGTCAACACCGCCACCTTACCCGTCAAATCGAAAAGGTCCGTGGAAACCATGTATTACTCCTTGTCAGAAACTTTTTACCTGAGGCTCTCCAATTTCAACCGCTACGCAGAGTCAGAGATCACGCCCCTATCGAAAAGCAGTTGAATTTCATCCCCGGGGTAACCAAGCTCTTCGAGGATCTCTCGAGAATGTTCGCCAAGGTTCGGCGCGCGTTTGGGCCCCACTTGCGTAACTTTGTCTATCTTCACCGGATGATTGATGATCCAGGGCACGTCCATCTCATCATCCACCGGGGGAACGACCATTTCATTCACCCTGAGTTGTTCACTGGCTACCGTCTCTTCGACGATTTGAACTCGATTCACGGTTATCTGAGTTTCTGCAAACCGAACCTGCCAGGTGTCCGAGTCTTCGCGTAAGAGTTTCTCGGCCATGAGTGCCGACAATACACTCCGATGTTCATAACGCAGTTCCGGAGTGGCAAAACGCTCGTCGAAAAACAATTCATCCAACCCCAATACCGCCAATAAACGCACTAGCTCTTCTTCGCTGCGCACCATCGTAAATTGCAAAAACCGCCCATCGGAGGCGGGGTAAATCCTATGCAGAATGCCGGAAGTAAAATTGCGCTCACGATACTGTTCCATATCGCCACCGGCGAGAGCGCCCTGGGCAATACAGGAAGCTGACCACAGGCCATTGGCGAGCAGCGAGGTATGCACCATTGAACCCTCACCCGTGCGTTCCCGATGTAGAAGTGCCGTCATGATTCCAGCATAAAGAGCAACCGCCGTCGGGTGATCACCCATTCCGGGCAATGACTGCGCGGGAACGGAACTACCGCTGCGTACCAGATCCATCAGCCCGCTCCGCGCCCAGTAGGCCACCAGATCAAACGCTTTACTATCGCGGTCGGGACCTTCCTCCCCATAAGCCGTGAGGGATGCGTATATCATCTTCGGGTTGAGGGGCTTTATTTCGGAGTAAGTGAGACCCAGGTTCCGGCGCACCGGCAACGGTTGGTTAGTTACATAAACATCACATCGCTCGATGAGCCGATGTAACACCCTCATTCCTTCCGACGACTTCAGATTCAGAGCGAGGCTGCGTTTGTTGCGGCCATCCATCTGCCACAGGTAATTGCTCTGTGCATCCGGCGTAGTGGGAATGGCGGATATGAAACGCAGCAGGTCACCCCGTCCCGGCTCTTCGATCTTGATCACGTCGGCCCCGAAGTCCGCAAGCATCGTCGCGGCAACGGGGCCTGCAATCACCGTCGCCACGTCCAGGACCTTCAAGCCCGATAACAGGTGCTCGTTCAATAAACTTCCTCCGACGCCTGTTAATCCAACAGGTTTTCGCCGCCGTCTTCGAGAATCTCCGGGCGTCGCCAGTAGTTGTATTGCGGCGTCCAGCTGTCTTCGGACAAACCCGCAAGTGCCAGGATGTTCCATATTGAGCAATAGAGGTCGCCGGGGCCGAACACAACCGCGTTTTTACGTACGATTTCATCCCCATTGCGTTGGTAGACCACCGCACCGGGCATGTTGGCGGAACGTTCTGCAACCGTTTGATCACGGGCGTAATCACCACCGCCATGAGACGCCAGACGAAATCGCCAGCCGCGGGAATTAGCGAAGGTGCGTTGCGTGTCGGGGCTGTCTTTGGAAAGCAGGACCACCGCCATGGTCGATTCCAGATGAGGCAGGAAGCCGTTCAAGCCATCCGCCCAGAGGGTACAGTAGCGGCAGGCCTGACCCATGTTGTGGATTACGAGCAGGTGGTCGTGGTCGCCAAACAGCTCCAGAAGGTTGGTTTGTCCCGCCTGGGTATCGAACACATAATTCCGCACCACTTCGCCGGAATTCGATTTGTGCAACTCGTGCAGTTTTGCCGTGAGTTCAAAAATCTGTCGTTCGAGTTCAACAATTTCTTCATTCATGACGTAGTTCTCCACATGGTAATGTTCAGCCCGGACGGTCCATCGCGGGCACCGTTACCGCGACAAACGCGCGCACGCGTCTTCCCTGAGCTGCCGTTTCAGAATCTTACCCGAAGCGGTGCGCGGTAGTGGGGTGTCTGAAAAGTGTACGTAGCGTGGAACCTCAAAACGAGCCAGGCGCGTTTCGAGAAACGTGCGCAATGCTGTTTCGGTGATGGGCTTTCGGGTATACACCGTGGTGCCGACCTCTTCGCCCAGGCGCTCATCAGGCACGGAATACACACTGGCTTCCATGATGCTGGGGTGTTCGAGCAGCACCGACTCGATAGCGCCACAACCAATATTTTCGCCGCCGCGTATCACCAGATCTTTGATGCGGTCAACAATGAACAGGAACCCATCGTCATCGAGATAGGCAACATCACCGGTCCGTAACCAACCATCGACAAAGGTCTCGGCATTCGCATCCGGTCGATTCCAGTAGCCGCGAATCACCGATGTGCCTCGTATCAGCAGCTCACCGCGTGCCCCCGTTGGCAGCTCGTTACCCTTCTCGTCAACAACCCGCAGGTCGAGCACGGCAGAGCCGCGGCCTGAACTTTCGGGCCTCTCCAGGTAATCCACTCCGCCGATGCCGGTACCAATCGCATTCGTCTCCGTCATGCCCCAACCCGTTCCAGGCATGGCATTGGCAAATATCTGCTCGATGTTGCGCACCTGCTCCGGCGCACGCGGCGCTCCACCGCCGCCAACCACCGCGAGTGAGCTCAAATCGCACGCTTCTTTACGGGCGAACTCCACCAGATCTCCCGTCATCGCCGCGGGCGCGATGAAAGACGAAACCCGCTCCCGCTCGATCACTTCCGCCGCGCGCACCACATCCCATTTGTACATACACACGATCCTGCGCTGGGCACGATAGGATGCGAGATACACGGCATGTGATCCGGTGGCGTGAAACAGCGGTACCGCAAGTAACGTTACCGGCTGGCTCTCAGGGGTCTGAAATTCCAGGCCTTTCATCAATGCCCCGGCGCGAGCGTCCAGCTCCCATGACAAAAGCGCC
>JAPUJX010000028.1 GCA_027295975.1 Gammaproteobacteria bacterium | reverse complement strand
CATCGGCATTCAATGTACTAATTCCTTGCGCGGGCAACTCGGTTCGGATGAGGTTGACACGAAGTAGTGCATCCATAGCTACCGCGACGATGGGTCCAGTGTATACCTCTTTGGCTCGCAAGGGTTGGTGCCGCGGGAAAGCCGTACGGGTCACGGAAATTGTACCGACCGGCCTGACTTTTCGTTAGCCGCAGGCGCCCCATTAGCCGCGGGCATCAACCTTACGCGCTTTGAACAGGCGTGCGAAACTACTCTTTTTGCTGGCGCAAGTCGTCGACGCTCCAGATGCCGCTGCCTTTGGTTGCAATGTACAGGAATACGAAGCAGTAGAGGACGGCAAGTTCGCCTCGATTCATGATCGGGAACAGTTCCACCGTTCCATGGGCCATCCAGTAAGCGACAGCCATGGTTCCGCTGCATATGAACGCTGCCCAACCGGCCATGAGACCGATCAACACCAATACACCGCCGATCAACTCGATGGACCCCGCGCCATAGGCAATAAAGGCTGGCATACCTTCCATAGCCGGTAACGGAAACGAAAACAACTTCTGACTACCGTGCCAGAGAAACAGAAAGCCGGTGACGATTCGCAACAACGCGTAACTTTGGGCCGTATAACCAGACATGAACTGAGGCATTATTGTTACTCCCCTTCGTTATTCGGCTCAAGGTACCTCAATGATTCGAAGTCCTGCAACAAATTTGATCCCATCGGCGAGGGAATCGGCAACATCATGAATTTTCCGCAACACTTCCCCCATGGTTGAAAACGAATGTTATTTCAATGGGATAGCGCGTTAAGAGAGAAGGAAAACAGATTCTCGGGGGTTGTTCTGCGAGTTGTCCACAGTTTTGTCCCCCGCTGATGCACAAGCTATCCACCGCGCCTTGATTCCTTTTCACTGGTGTTCAGGTTTCGCCCTGATAACATCTCTCAGCAACGGGATGACGGGGAAGGAATTTTGGAAACAGGATTCAGACACCGCCAGGCCGAAAGGCCCTCGCCGGGGCCGGGGTTATCGAGGCGAAGGTAGCCTAAGGGAGCGCCCCAGGCTCTGTCGGATCGGGTGGCGACCTGTGAAGGCGGAGATGAGATGGAGCTTCGAAACGGGATTCCTTGAGAAATTCGTTTCGCTAGGGAAATCTCAAAGGGTAAACTCGAACCCTGAAAGCCGAGGGGATCAACTCGGCGACAAGGGCGACGTAGCAAGGCGTCGTAAAATAACGGCTCTTGAGCCAACGGTGGACGAGCGTCGAGGAGGTCCTGAGATCTCGGAAAACGCGGATCTACCACCAGGGTGGGATTACTATAAAGGTCGCAAGACCCGGACTGGGAAAACCGCCTCTGAATCAGGCAACTGATCAAAGGGAACCCCGCTTTGGCGGGGTTTCTTTTATGTCGTCCACGTGTTGCGCGTCTTCGCCACCCACAGCTCACCCTGACCGGTTTCATTGTTTGTGCACTGATTCTGCATGTACCTCGGCAACTGTTGTACGCTAACGTCGACCTGACTGGCGTGGATTCACCCAGCAGATCGTTTAACATATTTGTGAAACAGGACACTAACCTGAGTACCCGTAACGTATTGCTCACGGGCGGCATCGATCATCCTTTTGAGGAAGCGAGCACAACGCTAGTTGAGCTGCTGAACGAAATCGGCGTGGAAAGTGTCGTGACAACCGATGTGGCCGAAGCGGTGGAGGAACTCGCTACCGCGGATCTGTTCACGATCTACGCCTGTCGCTGGCGGATGCTGGATGAAACACCGGCAGAGCCCGGCTCGGTTTATGAACTTCCCGAACAAAATGCCGAAACGATCGAAAATTTCGTCGAGGACGGAGGCAGCCTGCTGGGGTTACACACGGCGTGCATTTGTTTCGATACCTGGTATGAGTACAAACAGCTGCTGGGTGGAGTGTGGCGGCAGGATCGGAGCTTTCATCCTCCTCATGGCCGGGTGGAGGTCAGACCCGTGGATAACGGCCCGCGGATACTGGAAGGCATATCCGCTTTTAAACTCGACGACGAGATCTACCACGACCTGGATATCGCTCCGGATACCCGGGTTTTGCTGGAAGGAAGGGTACCGGATGGGGTCTGGCAGCCCATCGCATGGACCCGGGAGGTTGGCGATGGCCGGGTATTCTACGATGCCCTGGGTCACGATGGGGTGTCGTTGCAGCACCCGGATCATGCCCGCCTTTTACGCCAGGGTGTGCGTTGGCTGCTGAAAGAGGAAGGCTAGTGGACACACGCCTGCTCGGGTGATGCCGGAAGAAACCGGATCTTTGGTCCCTGGGACTGAACTACCTGGGATGACGCAGATCATAGGTAACGAGGCCGAGCGCGAGGAGGATGGATGAGCAGAAAAACAAAAGCCGCCCGAAGGCGGCTCAATCATCCCTTTTTTCGTTGTTATTCGGGAGTTAACTTTGTCGTTTTCCCCTCCCCTATTTTCCGAGCTTGTCGTCACTCACTCGGCTGGGCAAAACGTCGCGGAAAAGTAACAGGACTTAACAGCTTAATCAACAAGTTAGCGCCAATTTCTAAATCTTTTTTGTTGGCGTTTGTGAGTACGATGTCTGTTGGCGGTGCGCTGGCGGAACAAAACGAAGTTGAATGGCGTGAGTGGCAGCCGGCCGCCTTCGTCGAAGCGAAGCGGTCGGGAAAGCTGATATTTGTAGACGTTGGGATGGAAGGCTGTACCGCCTGCCGGCGCATGGATGAGATTACCCTGACCCATCCCGAGGTGATCGAATTACTGAACGCGAACTTTATTCCGATGCAGGTGGATTCCGAGGCCCGTCCCGACATTGGCGACCGTTACTCCGATTGGGCATGGCCCGCACTCATATTCATGACGCCGGACGCCACGCAGGTGTTGGCCTTGCGCGGAAATCGTTTGCCCGGGAATTTTGTTCCGATCCTCGAGGGGCTCATCAAAGCCCTTGCCGATGGCACCTTGAGTGCGGACAGTTCGGCTCCCCTGGCGGCGCCGGTGGCACCAATTACCACGCAGTTGACCTTGTTACGAAAGCAGGTTCGCTCGCAAATGGACCGCCGCCTCAATGAAACGCTCGGCAGCTGGCGGGCGAATGGCATGGGCTCCACGGCGGGGGCTCGGGGGCTCCATCTGATGTACCGCGCGCATATGTATGACAATGGTGAGTTGCGGCGCATCGGGTTGCAGACGGCGAACGGCTATCTGAAGTTGCTGGACCCGGTCTGGGGTGGGGTATTCCAGGCCTATTTCGTGGGTTCGGGGCGCCCTCTCACGGTCATACCCGAAAAGCGCATCTCCGGGCAGGCCCATGGGATGATGGTGTTTGCCGAGGCTTACCAACTGACCGGGGACGTGCGTTACCTCAATGGCATCAAGAAGGTGGACGCCTACCTGCAGGATTGGATGGCTGCCCCGGACGGTAGCTATTTCACGAGCCAGGAAGATGCCGCCCCCAATTTGACCGGGCGTATAGGCACGAAGGAGTATTGGGCGTTTCGGACCGATCACGAACGTCGGCAGTTCGGCATCCCGCCCATCGATCATGCGGTGTACACCGACAAGAACGCCGAGGTGATTCGGGCATACGTTCGCGCTTTTGAAGCGACCGGCGACATGAATTACCTCGGCGTTGCGCGAAAGGCGGCAACTACGCTGCTCACGGAACGCATGACCGGCGACGGTTGGATGTTACAGGCGCTCGAGTCGAATCGAGTGGCGGCCGATCGACGGATGCGTAAACACCTGGTGCAGCCGAGGCCCTATCTCAGTGCCCAGGTGTGGTTCGGGAGCGCGTTGCTAGCCTTATATGGCGCAACCGGTGATGACCACTGGCTTGACGACGCCGAACGAATTGCCCGGGCGATGGGAACCGAACTCGAAGATCAGCGTCTCGGGGGGTTTTATGCCAGCAAACCGGATGCGCTCGATAGTGTGGTAGTGCCGCGCAAACCAGTGGAACTGAACGCCCGGGCGGCTCATTTCCTCTACGATCTTGGCGTCTATACCAAAAACGCAAGGTACTCGTCACTGCCGGAACGAACTATCCGCGCAATTGCGATTCCGGAGGCCGTTCGCCGCGAAGGTAAAATCATTGCCGAACTCGGGTTGGTGCTCGAAAAAATGCATGGCGGTTACGTGGAATTTTCGATTGTTGGTGAACCGCGCGATGAGCGCGCCAGGCGGCTTTTTGCCCGGTCGCGAGCCAGTTATCATCCTCGTAAGCTGGTTCACTACGAGAAACCGGGCCGGTATCCGGAACGCGAGCAACCCGCTCTGTACATCTGCAATGTCAATTTCTGCACCGTACCGATTTACGATCCTCATGAGATAACGGAACACCTCGAGGGTTTTCGTGCCCCTGCTTACAGTTCCTGACGTCTGGTTGTTGAATCTTGACGCAGAGTTCCTGGCGTTCGATTTCGCCTCCTGAATTGGTGGTCCACATTCCTCCCGGTTGATGCCTTAAACATAGACCTTGAGAATCGTGGGGAAACTATGCAAATTAGCGGGACCAAACAATCTGCCGATCATCTGAGTTAGGGGGATAACTTGTCAGAACCACAGCGTATTGCTCTCAAAGGTGCACCCGGGTCGCCTTATACGCGCAAGATGCTCGCGCTCTTGCGCTATCGACATATTCCCTATCGGTT
>JAPUJX010000279.1 GCA_027295975.1 Gammaproteobacteria bacterium | reverse complement strand
GGCGAGAACGCTACCATTGATGAATCACCATCGCGGCCGCTCGCGTATTTGTAGTTCGCCGAAACCCACGATGCCGGGCCCCCCGCATTTCGGGTGCCTCCCCGGTTAGGTCGCCCATCAGTTCCACCAGCGTTCGTGCATCTCCCTGCCGCCGTGGGTTTTCGATGTTGCCGATGAATTCATCGACCCTGGGCTCTCGTTTTGTTCATTCATCACGTCAGCCATGTTTCACGCACCGACCGGTCTCATGCGAAAACGGGTAGAGGCTGGAATTGCCCTTTCAAAACCTGCGCCGATGCGTTCTGCTGCAGCCATCCATCGATGGCGGTTCCATAAACCCGGCGAAAGTCCACGGTGTGGATGAGATTGTCCCCATCGGTGAGCTCGGTCAGGCTCGGAGGCGTCCCGTAGTGCCCGCCCTTGATCCGTTTGCCGGCGAGGAACATCACATTGGCACTGCCGTGATCGGTTCCGAGATTTGCGTTCTCGGGCACCCGACGGCCGAACTCCGAATACACCAGCACCACGACGCGGTCGCCGAAACCCAGTCGATCCACATCGCGCAGGAAGCCGTGTATCCCGTCGCAGGCGTAACTCAACAAGCGCCGGTGTAACGCGGGTTGCTGTACATGAGTGTCGAACGCATTGTTACGGAAGGAGACGTGATACAACGGCGTAGGCAGCCCGTGGGCAATACAGGCGGCAACCTTGGGAAGATCGATTGGCCCGATGCCGTAGTCGATGGGCGTCTTGTACTCGGCCCATGCGCGGCGAACGAGTGCTGAAGTGCTGCGCGCACTCCTTGCAACATCGTTGAGATAACGGCGGGTGGGATTCTCGAATTGCGCCGATGTTTCGGATACTTCCGGTGCGACGGCGTCCAGAACCGCTCGCTGCTGCATGAAGCCATTTCGTTGAAAACGTTCGGGATTATCGAATACCACCGGCGTGTGGACGCGGCTGTTGACCGCCAGGGACTGAGTGGATCCGATGTTGATTATCATGTTCGCCATCGGCTGGGGTGCCATGATATCGGCAAGCCGGCCGAGCCAGCCGAATTCATCGCCGCTGTTGGGTGATGCGGTGTGCCAGTAAGCCATGGAGGTGAAATGGGAAAACGAAGGTTTGTCGTATCCGCAGCCATGCACGATGGCCAGTTCGCCCGTGTTCCATAACCGCTCGAATCCAAGCATGCCGGGGTTGAGGCCAAAACGATCGTCGAGCTTCAGCACGTCCTGGGCTTTGATGGCGATGTTGGGTCGGTGGTTGTAATAAGCGTCATTGGTGTACGGCACGACCGTATTCAATCCGTCGTTTCCTCCGGAAAGCTCGACAACCACGAGGATACGGTCTGTTTTCCTGTTCTCCCCGGCCTTCGCCGGACCTGGAAAAAGCGGAGCAAACAGCAAGCCACCGGCCGCTGCCAGATTGGATCGAAGAAACTGTCGGCGATTAGACGGTTTTGTTGATGTCATCCGTTCCTCCCAGGTCAGCCCAGTTGGTACTCTGGACGACTCAATATCAGGTGCAGCAACATCCGTAACGGCTCCTCCAGATAAGAGGCCGCGGACTCGACGTCTTCGGTGCCTAGTTCCGCTTCGAAAAAGGCGGCGAGCGTGAGCAGGGTTTCTGCGTCGAGAGGCACTGAAAAGAACCGATTGACAAAATAACCGACCACCTCCCGGGGTGTTTTGAGTTCCGCCTCGAGCACCTGGGCGGTTAGATCCAGTCGTGCCGTGTGCCTCGAGATGGGTTTGACCCGCTCAATGGCCATCTGCCAGCCGCGATAGCTGCCGTAGCGGGTATTGAAGGCTTCATCGCGGTCAGCCAGCAGATTTGATGCCGCCATCATGTCGGACGATTCGCTCACTCCCGCCGGTTTGGTTGCGCTGGATATGTCCATGCCCTGGCGTAAGCGTTTGTGGACTGTCACGATTTGTCCTCCGTAACCGGGGTAGCGGTCCGGGGGGACGAAGGCGATATCCGGGAATACCATGTCGAGAACGAAGTTGCCCCGTTCGAACAGCAGGCTCGGAGTTATCCAGCTTTTCCCATGTGACCATCCAGCCACCGTGGGTGGGTGCATCAACCGCTGGCCGAGCGCCCCGGTGGTTACGTTGAAATCCGGAACACCGGGAATTTGCTCCAGCCCGGCTTTACGATACGTGGAAACAACCAGTTCAACCGGCCCTTTGATGCGGGTCCCCACCGATGCGGGTGCATAAAAATCTTTTGCCAGGAACAACATCTCGAGAAACGCGGCGATATCGTAGTCGAGTGATTTGAAGCCCGCGCCCAGACGCGCCTGGAGTTCTCCTCCGAGATCTTGTCTCACGAAATAACGGTAGAGTTTGCCGGCTATGTACTCAGCGGTGACCGGTTGTTCCAGGATGAGGTTGATGATGTCGACGCCGTCAAATTGTCCGCGCCGGCCCAGGAACGTTTTTTCCGAATTGTCATGTTGTTCGGGTGATATGTGAAACTCGAGCCCGGAAAAATTCCACCCGGTGAATGCACGGGCGGCCTCGCGAATATCTTCCTCGGTGTAGTTACCCACCCCCATTGTGAACAACTCCATGATCTCACGGGCGAAGTTCTCGTTCGGGGAGCCTTTGACATTGACGCCTGCGTCGAGGAACGCGAGCATCGCAGGATCTTGCGCAACCGCGATCAACAGGGTCCTGAAGTTGCCGAGACCTTCCTTCTGAAACAGCTCCAGTTGTTTTAACCCTTTGCGGTAATCGCGTACCTTGTCTTCGTTTGTGGCGAAATGGCCGTGCCAGAACAGAGCCATCTTTTCCTGTAAGGGGCGTGGAGAAGTGAGCATGCGATTCGCCCACCAGTACGCGACTCGATCGGTTTCCAGACGGCTTGCGCGCAGCCAGTAGAAAAACTTGTTGACGACAGGTTGGATGGGGCGGTTACCCGAGGGTTTGACTCGTACACCCAGGGCTTCGCCGGTGGCTTTCGCCATCTGGGTGGTGGCGGGACGGCTGGGCAGAAAGGGGTCGAGACCCTCGTCGAAAATGCCGGAGTGATCAAATGGAGGAAGGTTCGGTGCCGGTGCGCCTTCGAAATAGACGAGCCTGCGAACCGCGGCTGCCGGATCAAGGTTGGAGAGAGTTCGAATATCTGTCGAGGTGCCCCCAAACCCGGCGCGTTCCAGAAGGTGCGAAACGTGGGCGGCGTCCCATTCCTCATTATCGATTGGAGATAGATCGCCCCGCCGGGCGTTTTCCGCGAAACCAAAGGAACTCGTGAGCATCAGGAGGATGCCCATAACCGGCGAGCAGGTACTATTGCGCATTAATCCCCTCCCTGAGAACAGCCAGTATAAACGCTGGATGAAGCAAACGTCGTTACAGCAGATCTTTCATCCGGTAGTAGAGCATGCCGAGCGCGAGGATCTGGTTGCCGAACCACTGGCCCAAAGGAATCCGGAAGTGGTTTATGCGGTCGAAAATATCCAGGCGCTCGAGTGATCCGGCGATGGCATCCGCTACGATATCTCCGGCGAGGTGGGTCATGTTCACCCCGTGCCCCGAGTAACCCATGGCGGAGAATACGTTCTTTTCCCATCGCCGAATGAGCGGGACCCGATTGATCACGATGCCTATGCTGCCGCCCCAGGCGAAGTCGATGCGTTTGCCTGCGAGCTGTGGGTAGATCTTCAATAAACGGGGGAGCATGCTGTTCTCGATGCTTTTCGGGACCCGGCCGGAGTAGTTGCAACGACCGCCGAAGATCATTCGTTTATCCGCGGAAAGCCGGAAGTAGTCGAGCACGTTGTTGGGATCGCAGACGGCGAGGTCGAGGGGGTTCAACTCCTGTACTTCGGCTTCGGTGAGAGGCTCGGTTGCGATGATGAAGCTACCGGCGGGAAAAATGAGTCCGGAGAACCGTTGCGGGTCGAGGTGGTGATAGGCGTTGCCCGCGATCACCACGATGTTTGCCTCTACGTTGCCGGTGGCGGTGCGAACCACGGGTTTTTCGCCATAGTGGATGTCCAGTACTTCGGTACCTTCATGGAATCTTACCCCTAGATCGGCCGCGGCCTGGGCCTCGCCTATACAGAGGTTGAGTGGGTGCAGGTGTCCGTTTTTGTTGTTGATCAGGCCGCCGATATAAGCCGATGTTCCGATCAGATCGGGCAACTCTTCGTTACCGACCAGACGGACATCATCGCCTATGCCCCCCCGCCGGTAATATTCGAGATCCTCCTCGAGGTCACGCATATGGCGGGGTTTGATCGCGACACCCATGTAACCGTGTTTGAAGTCGCACTGGATACCGTACTTTTCGACCCGTTCTTCGATGATCTTGTGACCCAGCCAGCCCATCTCCCAGAGTTGGTCTTCCACGGATTCACCGTATCGACGACGTATGCGCGCGGGGCCCGCGGCGCGGGGGGTCGGGTGCGCGCGGGTGGGGG
>JAPUJX010000278.1 GCA_027295975.1 Gammaproteobacteria bacterium | reverse complement strand
AGTCGGCAACCGTTTCCTCTCGAACGGCAAGAAGCAACTCTCGAATCTCTTCAGCCAGCGGAGTCCCGCCAGGTTCCCGGGTGGTAAGGACCGAATGCCCTGCACGGGCGACCTCTTCACGAATCAGCTCGAGGTTGGTCGTTTTGCCCACCCCTTCGGTGCCTTCCAACGTTATGAATTTGCCGTGCCCCATCCTGTTCTCAGCGTAACTGATACTTCCTCACTGCCGCCAGGTGATCCTCGAGGCTGACCGAAAACTGACTGCCTCCGTCTCCCCGCGCGACAAAGTAGAGATAATTCCCGCTTCCCGGGTGCACCGCCGCGGCGATGGAATTAACGCCGGGCAAGGCAATCGGTGTTGGCGGCAATCCCTTGTGTACGTACGTATTGTAAGGCGTGTCTTCTTTCAGATGGTGGAGACGCAAGTTACCATCGTAGCGCTCGCCCAGACCATAAATCACAGTCGGATCCGTCTGCAGATACATACCGAGTCGAAGCCGTGATGCGAACACCTGACTGATGGGGATGCGATCTTCCTCCCGGCCGGTTTCCTTCTCGATGAGCGATGCCACCACCAGAGCTTCATACGCCGATTGATAAGGCAAACCGGAGGCTCTGGATTGCCAAGCCTGTTGCAACTCTTCGCGCATCTTTCCATACGCTCGGCGCAAAACACCAGCATCGCTGTCGCCCCGTACAAACCGATAGGTGTCCGGGAAAAATAGTCCCTCGGCACGTCCATCCGGCAAGCCGAGAGCGGCCAGCAGCGATGCTTCATCCACCCCGACAAGCTCAATGCGCAGTACCTCGCTGCGTGCCAGGGCGCTGACGGCCTGCATCACGGTCCAGCCCTCGATGATCTGAACCCTGTAGCCAACAACCCGGCCCTCCACCACCTGCTGGAGCAAACCGGCCGGAGTGGTAGTTTTGTCGATAGCATATTCACCCGCCTGGGCTCGGTGCGCCCTGCCCAGCAATCTTGCGGTCCAGGTAAGTATCCGGGGGCTATCGATGATTCCATCAGCCTGCAAACGGGAAACGAAACTCGAGAACGCTTCGCCACGCCTCAATTCAACGATAGTGCCCGCAGTGGCGTTGAGAGGCGTATGCAGCCAGCGATAGGAAAATCCGGCCAACCCTGCCCCCAACACCAGAAGACAGGATGTTCCAATGAGGCTGTTTTTAATCCAACGCTTCACATACGAGTGCCGGGTCCGAGGCAAAGCAGCAATTCAGACCTGCTGGAAGATCAGCGTGCCGTTGGTTCCTCCGAACCCGAAAGAGTTGCTCAAGCCCACCCGGATTCGAGATTCCCGGGCCGTGTTGGGTACGTAGTCCAGATCACAACCTTCCCCGGGATTGTCCAGGTTGATGGTGGGCGGCAGCACCTGATTGCTGATGGCCAGGATAGTGAATATGGCTTCCACGGAACCGGCGGCACCAAGCAGATGACCAATCATGGATTTTGTCGAGCTTATCGCCACCTTGGTGTCGGCGCCGAAAATCTGTTTGATTCCTTTGGTTTCCGATACATCGCCAAGCGGAGTGGAAGTGCCGTGAGCATTGATATAGTCCACGTCTTCGGCATTCATTCCCGCATCTTCAAGCGCATTGGCCATGGACGCCGCGCCACCCACGCCCTCCTCCGTGGGGCTGGTGATGTGGAAGGCATCTCCACTCATACCAAAACCAGAGACCTCACAGTAAATTCTTGCATCGCGAGCTTTCGCCCGCTCAAGTTCTTCGAGCACCAGAACGCCCGCGCCGTCGCCAAGAACGAAACCGTCTCGATCCGCGTCCCAGGGGCGGCTTGCGCGCTCCGGATCATCGTTGCGAGCCGATAACGCCTTCATCGATCCGAACGCGGCGACGGTGATCGGCGACGTCGCAAACTCCGCGCCACCGACGATCATTACGTCTGCATCGCCATACTGAATCATTCTCGCGCCGAACCCGATATTGTGAGTTCCGGTGGTGCAGGCAGTAACCACGGCAAGATTCGGCCCGGTAAAGCCAAAACGAATCGAAAGATTTCCGGCGATCATGTTGATGACGCTGCCGGGCACAAAAAACGGCGACACCCGTCGAGGGCCGCTTTTCAATAACGTGGAATGGGTATTTTCGATCGTGTTGATTCCACCGATACCAGAGCCGATGGAGATTCCGTAACGATGAGCATCCGCGGGATGTTTGTCGAGGCCCGCATCCTCGATTGCCTGAATGGCGGCTGCCAACCCGTATTGTATGAACAAATCCAGTCGGCGGGCTTCTTTACGTTCCATATAAATGGTCGGATCGAAGTTCTTGACCGATGTGCTGATCTTGATGCTGTAATCGGTGGTATCGAAATGGTCGATCAACGCCGCACCGCTTTTGCCCTCCAGAGCATTGCCCCAGGAACTCGCAACATCGTTCCCGATGGGGGTAAGCATCCCCAGACCGGTCACCACAACACGTCGTTTGGTCATAATATCAGGGTCCTACATGTTGCCTGATCCGATTGAAACCTCCTCCCCACGGGAGTCCCCAACTGGAAGCCTCGATAAGACAAAAGTCATATTCATGTTCGACTTTCCATATGTGCAGAAGCGCAAAAGCCGCACCACTTTAGCCGATGCGGCTCCGCACTTAAATACAAGGATTGTCGGGCTATTGGTGAGCCAGGATGTACGCGATGGCGTCTTTCACCGTGGTGATTTTTTCGGCTTCCTCATCGGGAATTTCGGTCTCGAATTCTTCTTCGAGAGCCATCACCAGTTCTACGGTATCCAACGAATCTGCGCCTAAATCCTCGACGAAAGAAGCCTCGTCTTTGACCTCGTCCTCTTTGACTCCGAGCTGTTCGCAAATCAGCTTTTTTACTCGTTCATCGACACTGCTCATGCTAAAGCGATCTCCCGATCAATTTCCTGGGGTGCAGGGCGAGCGCATTCTATAGAGCACTCATATCCAATTCAAGTTGACAGGCTCCTGTGGGAAACCGCCGGGAAGCTGCGTGAGCGGCAGGGGGACCGACGGCGTCCGCATGCACTTTCTGACGGAAAACGAGGGCCGGGGGCGCTGACCAGGCGCTGATGGAGATGCCCCGAAGGAAATTTCCGGACGCGGTCCAGATTTTCGGGAAAGTCTTGCCGAAAGCGTGCGGCTTACAAGAGCTGCAACATGCCTCAGCTCATGTGCAAACCGCCGTTTACACTCAAGGTCACACCGGTTATGTAGGAGGCTCGATTACTAACAAGAAAGGCAACCGCATGTGCGACTTCATCCGTCGTTCCCATCCTCTTCAAGGGGATGCGCGAGAGCATCTGTTGCACCTGATCGTCGTTCAACCCAGCGGTCATATCCGTTTCGATGAACCCCGGAGCAATCGCGTTTACCGTAATGTTGCGAGAGGCAACTTCCTGGGCGAGAGCCCGGGTGAATCCTTCGATCCCCGCTTTGCTGGCTACGTAGTTGCTTTGTCCTGGATTACCCATCTGCGCAACAACCGAACTGACGTTGACAAGGCGGCCCCAACGAGCTTTCATCATTGCTCGTAGAGCTGGTTTGACAATTCGAAATAGACCATTCAGATTTGTATCCACCACTGCAAGCCATTCTTCATCCTTCATCCGGACCAGCAGATTATCTCGGGTAATTCCTGCGTTGTTCACGACAACCAGCGGCATACCGTGTTTGTCTGCAATCAACTCGTACGCGGTTTTAACGGACACTTCGTCATCGATTCGCATGACGATCCCACTTCCTTTTTCGCGAAGCGACTCGGCAACGGCGTCGGCTCCTGCTTCCGTGGTCGCCGTGCCTATGACAAAAAATTCCTCAGTCAAACGCCTCGCAATGGCACTGCCAATACCGCGGGAGGCGCCCGTCACCAGGGCAATCACCTTTTCATTCACCGTCTATCGTCCTATTACTCTCGCCCGCGCAAGCCAGTTTCTGGAATTGGCTCCACGAGCGTCGTTGCCGGGAGCGCCACGGATACTCTGATTAATTTTCGTTTGCTCAGAGTCTTTCTAACTCGAAGACGGTGAATGAAGTGCCTGATTCATGCCCGCAAGCGTTCCCAGGTTTGCGACGCTCACCGTTCGATCGATTCGTTTGAAAAGGCCGGTCAATACCTTGCCGGGTCCGCATTCGACCATCGCATCGACGCCTCGTGACATCATCGTCTTTACACAACTGATCCACTGCACCGGCTCGGCGAGTTGGGCGAGGAGTTTTTTTCTCACATCCGCTTCATCCACGGCCACCTTACCGTCAACGTTGTGCACCACGGGAATCAACGGCATGCGAATTTTCACGTCGTCCAACACCGCAGCAAAATCATCCTCGGCGGGTTTCATCAACGCACAGTGAAACGGTCCGCTGACGTTGAGCAGGACGGTTCGACGGGCACCGGCATGCTGACAGTTGGCAACCGCTGCCTGCACCGAATCGGCACTGCCTGCGATGACGATTTGACCTGGTGCATTGAAATTTGCCGGAGACACGATGCCGGGAGCCTCGAGGCAGCATGTTGTGACCGTCGCCTCGTCGAGACCGAGTATCGCCGCCATCGCCCCCTCGCCCAGAGGCACCGCTTCGCGCATGAATTTGCCCCGCTGATTGACGAGACGTACCGCATCGTTGAATTCAATTGCACCCGCACATACGAGTGCCGAATATTCTCCGAGGCTGTGACCGGCCATGAATGCCGGGGCCTGGCCATCCCGGGACTGCCACAGAGCCCACAATGCAACGCCCGCCGTCAGCAGGGCCGGCTGGGTAACGTCGGTGCGTGCGAGCAACTCCTCCGGCCCCTCGCAAACGATCTGCCACAACGGGATGCCTATTGTTTCCCCGGCTCGATCGAAATGCTCCCGCACCAGCGGGTACTCCGCGGCAATGTCGGCGAGCATGCCCACGGTTTGCGAGCCCTGTCCAGGAAACACGATACCTAAACTCATGAAGGCTCTCCGATGAAATAGAACGGCACGCCGTTCCGGGGTAATCTATCTTCAGCCCGGGGCGAATGCGTCGAGCCTCAGTTTTACCGTTCTATCACTTTTTTACCCCGGTAGAATCCATCCGCCGTAACATGATGGCGGCGGTGGGTTTCTCCCGTGGTCGGGTCTATGGACAACGTGGGACTGCTCAGCGCGTCATGGGATCGTCGACTACCCCGCCGTGCCCTGGTTCCCTTGCTTTTTTGAACGGCCATTTCGCCTCCAGACTACAAATCTCGATTCTGTGTTTTCAGACCCGCCAGGACGCTGAAGGGATTGGCTTCGTTATCCTGTTCGGATTCTCGTTCGTCACCGGACGCCGGGTAATTGAACTCCGGAGTCAACTCGCAAGGTTCGTGCTCGCACAATCGTTCCGGCAGGCTGAGGATCAACTCGTCCTCGACGATCTCCGCCGCGGTAACACCCGTTCCGTCGGTTACCAGAACTTCCTGATCAGCCCCCAGCACGGTTGCAAGCTGCTCATCCGCAACCAGACACGCCGACACCTGCGCTCGTACAGTTCGATTCAGCGTTTCCGAACATCGATGACAAACCAGACCGATTTCGACCTCCGCGCAACCGGTTACCCAGGCATGTCCGTTATCGTCCAAAGCGAACGCCAACTCCACTTCAACAATGCCACTGGAGTCGACCAGCTGCGAAAAGCGAGGTAATTCAGACCTGCCTATCCGGCGGGTTACCCGCGCGCTCCTTTTCGCCAGGTCCAGGTAGGACAAGCGCTCGTGCTCGCGGGTATTCATAGCGGGCGCATCATAGGTATCCGACCCTGACCTGTAAAGCGAAAAACCATGGCGCCACCGATCGTAAGCATCGAAAACTCAACGCTTTTTACGATAGGATCACTACCGTGACCATGCTCATACTCGCCTCCTCATCACCATATCGCAGTCGGCTTTTCGAGAAGCTCGGCCTGCCGTTTCAGCGCGTCAACCCGGACGTAGACGAGTCGCCGTTGGCGGGCGAAACGCCCCTGCAACTCGTTGCACGTCTAGCCCAACTCAAAGCCCGGGCGGTCGCGGCTTCCCACTCCACTGCCGTTATCGTCAGTTCGGATCAGGTGGCAGTCTGCGCGGATGACGTGCTCGGCAAACCGCTGAGCGAACCCCGCGCACGAGCCCAGCTTGCACGGCTTTCCGGTCGATACGTAACTTTTTTAACGAGCCTTTGCGTCCTGAACAGTGCGAGCGGCAACCGCCAGCTGGAAGTCGTAACCACGCCGGTCGAGTTTCGCGAGCTGACCGAGCTCGAGATCGCCAACTATGTCGCCCGCGAGCAGCCTCTGGATTGCGCCGGTGCCTTCAAATCCGAGGGTCTCGGTATCGCGCTGTTCAACAGCATCGGCGGCAACGACCCCAACGCGTTGGTCGGGGTGCCGCTCATCTCGCTGTGCAGAATGTTACGCGCCGAGGGAATCGACGTACTGGGGTGAGAGCTTCGGTGCAGATCTGTCTGTGATTGATCGTCGTCTGACCACGTGGGAATCGGGGGAGGGCTAGAGATAGTGGTTTGCAGAGACGCCGGTAAGACTCGTCCCTGAGGGCTTGCTCTCGCCATCCCTGGCTCGAGACACTCTCCAAACCACTATCTCTAGCCCCTCCCCCGATTCCCTCGACATCCTTCAGGATTCCGGAACAATCTCCAGCCAGCTACGACCATACGAACTCTCGAGGTGCAATTACGTCCAGTACTGCCGGTGGACGCGGTAGCTCCTATTGGTAAGTGAATCCAGCATCTCCAGTTCTCCCAACCTAAATCGGCGCCCATGGTTCTTTCTTGTTGCACTAGAGACCGCAGATTTGTCGATGCT
>JAPUJX010000277.1 GCA_027295975.1 Gammaproteobacteria bacterium | reverse complement strand
CTTGCTTCGAGTGCGGGTGGAACGATGGGGCGGTGATCGTGATCGCCATGCCCATCACCGACCCCGGTTTAAAGGGATTTGAGGTACTCGATAAGTTGCGCCCGTTGGTCATCGGTGTAGTTGCTCCACTCACCGTCCTCTCCCTTCGTAGTGGTATGTCGTTTACCCGAATGCCCGGCATTGCTGTTGCCGGGAATGGGGTTCCCCTGCCCGTCCACCGTTTGGAATGTGAACTGGTTGCCACGCGAATTCGGTTTGAAACCCACGTTTACCGCGTCGAACTCCTTGCCGCCGACGGTGAACGACTGCACTCGTTCGTTCTCGGGACGCAACAGTTGATCCAGGTTGGGTACGGAACCATTGTGCAAGTAAGGTGCAGTCGCCCAGATGCCGTTCAGCGGCCTCGCCTTGTAGGCGACAAGGTTAGGCGGGGCGGCGCCGCCCTTGTCTTCGGGAAGGTGATAGCCCGTCAACGCCAGCAATTGATCTGGCGTCAACGGCGGATTGAAGGCTGCAATTTGCTTTTGTGTAACGGCCCCAACCACCACATTCAGCATGACGCCCCGTGGCACCTTGTCTGCAGTCCGGTACGGCTCCGGGAGATACGGGCGCACAACCCCGGGGTCGACATTGAGGGCAGGGTCCACGAAATTCATCGCCATCAGCGGATCTGTCCCAATTGTTTTCAGCGCGATCATGTTGATGTCAATGAATTGCTTACCCACGGGATTGACCGGCGTCATCGGGAATTTTCCGTCTGCGTCTCGAATACCGTGGCAAACGACACAGTTCTTCGCGTAGAGGGCTTTACCCTTGTCGGCTTGTGGCTGGACTATTTGGGGTAGCGGCCATCCCCACTTGGGTGATTGCAGCCTGCCTATGTACTCTTCCAGTCGAAACAGGTTCATGATCTTCGCGGACGAGTCGAAGCGCTCTGCAGCATTGTCGGTTTTCACGATCGTGTGCGCGAATACGCCGGACACCTCACCGAAATTGCGGCCAATGTGGTTGTTTACGGAGCCGTTCCATTGCACCCAACTGAGGTGGGAGGTATTCCAGAGGAAGGGATAACTGACCGGGGCGTTGGCTGGCGTGGCATTCTGCGCAATACCCGTGAAGCTGGAAGTCACTCGATTTAGAATCGCGCCAAATGCATCCAGGCGCCCGTAACCGTAAGGGCTTGTCAGTCCACCGTAGTTGATCTCAATATAGTTATTCAGCCATCCCAGGAACGCGGCGGCCTCTGTTTTCAGGCGCTGTTTTTCGGTTTCGTTGTAGCCGCCGTCGGCCAGCACGTCCTGTGCGAATCGGGTCAATTTATCGTCATCATTAACCGTTGCCGTCACCGCGGCAGACATGCCCTCGATCAAGGACTGAAAGTCAGACAGCGGCGGCCCTCCGTCTATGCGCAGCGTCTGATTGCCGTAGATCATCTCCGAGGTGTGGCAGGCGGCGCAGGTCAAGCCCAACCATTCCCGGTACTGCGAGTAGAGATCAGGCGAATCAGCTGAGTGCCCCGACGCAGCGACGGTGTGCGATAGAAAATCCTCCGGATTGTCATCTTTGACGAAACCGATGGGCAGGCCGTCGGGATTGATACCTGGAGTCTTGCCCTGAGGAATGTACCCGAAGCGCCTGATATTCTCGCTATCGCGAAAAAGCCTGTCGCTATCCGCTTGTTCCAGCGCGAGAAACCAGGAGTAAGGCATCAACTGCGAGCCTTGGGATGTGTTGTAAAAATCCATGGCCTCATCCTGTTCCCAGCCCTGACCGCCCCAGACAAGCGCGCCCTCATCGCCTGAATCGAGCGCTACTTCGAGGTCTTCATCTCCGGTGGTGTCCTCCGCCCGTTCGGTCGGTTCTCTATCTGCGACTTCTTTGACGGAGGCTTCCTGCCTGTCGCCGCAAGCGCTCAGGAGCATGAATGCGGACAAGAGGATCACTGGTATTGCTTTGTAGGGAGTCAGTAATTTCATGGGGTTTCTCGATGATCGGCTGATGTCTGGTAAACTTGTTTTCTCAAGCGGTTGATGCGTCCCAGCGGGCGATGTGATTCCAGCGAATGCCAGGGTGTAAAAACCAGCTGTTCGCAGCCCTCTTTCACCGTCTCGGTGCCAACGTCCTGGGGCGCGGATACGGTGATTGTGGCGACGTTCACAAACGGAAATTCCTCCTCGTCCCACACCGTTGTCGCGTCCTCAATACCCAGGCCCTCCTCATCGCTACCGCGCACCTGCAGCTTGAAGTCGAAAACGATATCGCTTGTTTCGCTCATTTGGGCCGCCAGCGCCTCCCGTAGATAATTCGGTGATGGGTCGTCCGGTAGCACCTGCGGTTGTGCGCCTCCGACCGGCTCTGCGGAAAACCGCATGATGCGGTCTGCCCCGAAAAGAAAAGGCGCGGCACCGAAGTACTGCACGCCCAGTGGATTTGCGACGGGCTTGGACTGGATTCCCCCGACCACAGCGGCGCTCCGCTTAATCCGCTCGATGTCCTCCTCGGTAATGCCGGGCACCTCGGTGCCCAGGGGCGCAAAGAACATACTCGGGTCGTCGTTATTCTCAAGCAGGATCTGATTCAAGCGCAAATAATCCGGCAAATTGACGAAGGCAAACGCCGGTGTATTTATCATCAGAAAGTCCTGACTTCTTGCGCCGCCGTCATCCAGCAGCACTGCTTCGTCGCCTGCCACATCCAGCACCTTGAGGGCCATACCGCGGCTGCCGTTCTTTGAGTCCACGAGGTCGGGACCAACTGTGGCGGACGCATTGGAGAAACGGACCCAGGCCTGATACTTCGCTCCGGGCCTGGAAAAAAGCCCAACCTGAAGAGACTGATCGATGTCGGCATTTACTTCGAAGTTGGCAGCCACACAACCATGTGACTTGGGATGCACCCCGCGCAGGATACGCTCCGGCTTTGGATAACGCTTGTTTTGTAGCTTTTCAGTTAGATCGGCAACTTCTTCGATCTGGCCGGGTTCCTGTTGCGGGATTTTTTCAAAAGGACAGCTTGTCACGATATACACTCCTTCATTGGGTATAGAGATCAAGTGGTCCAATTGCGCGATCTAGCTACTCACACTACTGGCGGAATATCCCTGTTAAAGAGACTGTCCTCCCCCAAGTCCCTCGACTTCTGTAACAAAGCTCGACAATTCCAAATTTAGTTTCTGAATTGATCTGCGGATCTAACGTTCTGAATTTCAGCAGTAACCACCACCAGGCAACCCTTACTTCAGCTACTCCAACTCTCAGATAGAACTTCGGCCTGCCTTAACACCAATTCAATCGCTTCTTGTGGCAAATCCGGTGGATACTTGTTACACTGCAAACCCTAACCAAATTTCTAAGTTTCGCGCGTACACTCTCTTTAACTTGCCAGTCAACGTTAATGCTCTGCCTAATCTTTTCCGACAACTCGTGCGCGATTGTCCTTA
>JAPUJX010000276.1 GCA_027295975.1 Gammaproteobacteria bacterium | reverse complement strand
GGCGAATTAAAAGGGGGGGGGCAAGAGGATGTTCAAACACCCGTTGATTGCGCTGTGCGGACTCATGCTCCTTGGGACAGGCACCGTCTGTGCATCCCAGAGCACCGAAACATTGCGCGCGGCAACCATGGACTTCGTGGGGAGTTTGACCGCGGACCAGCAAAAGACCGCTATATTTGCCCTCAAAGACGACGTTCGGGCCACCTGGTCGAACCTGCCAACGTTGATGGCGCCACCGGCTGGATTGTTGCTGAAAAACCTGAATGAGACCCAGCGCACCGGGGTGCACCGAATGTTGCGGGCATCGCTGTCGAGTCAGGGTTATACAAAAACTTCCGCCATCATGTGGCTGGATGATGTGCTCCGCGAGGAGGCCGCCGCGCGGATGGCGGAAGATGCCGAAGCTCGGGCGAACCCGTTTGCGGTAGCCATGGCGGACAATCGCGATTCCGGTAACTATGCCGTGGCCCTATTTGGTGATCCGAGTGACGACAATTGGGGTTGGAAGATCACCGGACACCACCTCGCGGTAAACATAACCGTAGCGGGAGATCGGGTGGGTTTCATGCCGGTATTTCTCGGCAGCAATCCGATGGTCGTCAGGAATGGACCCTATGCGGGCTGGATGGCCCTTCCCAGAGAAGGCTCCATCGGTATCGAAATGATGCAGTCGCTGACGACGGCGCAACAATCGACCGCCCGCATCGGCGATGTTGTCCCGGGAGACGTATTCGAGGGGCCCGGACGTCGGGCCAGCCTGGGGAAATTCGAGGGCTTGTCCACCAGATCGTTCAGCGCCGATCAACTGGGACGATTACAACGGCTCGTTGGAGAGTACGTGGGTAATGCCAATAGTGTCAGCGCGGGTGCGCAGTTGGATGCCATCGGTAAGTCTGGTTGGAACAATCTCTGGTTTTCCTGGCGCGGCCCGATCGATATCGACGGCAAGTTCTACTATCGAGTTCATGGCCCGCGCATCCTCATAGAATACAACCGTCAGAATGAGAACCACGATCACGCGGTCGTGCGTGATCCAACCAACGATTACGGAGAAGACTGGCTCGGGCACCATTACCGGGAGTTCCATCCTGAGATGGATCAGGTCATGGGGGATGTCAGAAAGCGCCTGGGTATCGGTCAGGAATAGCCGACGGCACAAAGCAGCTTCACTCGATAGCTTGTTCGGTGTTATGGAACGCTCCGGCAATCCGAGATCGAGTTGCCAGGAACCGTTCCACGACCATGAGGTTTGGCACCCAGGCGACCACCGGATAAGCTTCCTCGAAGGTCAGTTCCAGCGGTCCCTGCAGGAGCCCGAGATGTATCCGCAACGTTACCGCCGCGAAGGTCAGCCAGAAGTTTCGCAACATCCACAGCCGGTGGCTGGTAATGTCACCAGCCCGCACGGCCGCGTAGGCTCGCCCGCCGCTGTAAAGCCACGAGATGGCGAGCAGGCCGAAACCGGTTCGCCATCAGTGGGGCATGTTGTCGGTGCGCGCGGCTCTGCCGAGATACCCGCCGTGGTGTCGTTTGCCATAGTCTTCGCGGGTGACGCCCTTGGCCTCCATCAACGCGAGCGCAATCGCGTCGCTGATGGCGAGCATTACCGCCATGCTCGCGCTTGGGGTCAGTCCGATGGGGCACGGTTCTTCGATAATTCCCATATCGAGGACGAGATCGGACAGGCCGCGTAGTTCGGAGTCGGGGTGGGAGGTGATCCCGATGACGCTGGCTACACCGAGGTGGCGGGACAACTCCAGAATTTCGAGCACCTCGGTGCTTTTGCCGCTGGTTGAAAAAGCGACCATCACGTCGTGAGTGTCTACCAGGCCGAGGTCGCCGTGCGCGGCTTCCGCCGGGTGTATGTAGTCCGCGGGGGTTGCGGTGGAGCAGAGCGTGGACGCAAATTTACGGGCTATGTGTCCGGCTTTTCCGATTCCGGTGGTCAACACCTTGCCATCACACGCCTGCAGAATCTCCACGGCTCGGACAAAGTTGTCGTCGATGTCAACCGAGGCGATTGCCTGGGCTTCGGTGTCCAGAACTGCCCGCATGCGTTCTCTGATATCCATTAGCTGTCGCCCCGAAGAATAGAGGGCGCATGTTGGCATGAGGGATGGGAACCCTCAAGGCAACAGGCAGCCCCCCAATCCATGATGACTTGTGGCGTTGACAGTCGTCTGTCCCTCTTACAGAGTCCGGGTTGATGTCACCTTGTGGCGAAGATTGGTTTCCCATGACGGAACAGGGGTTATTGCCTTATCCAAGCCAGGTCGAATGGCACACGGGGAGCCTGGCGCTCAGTCGTGGTTTGTTTGTCGTCAATTATCTGGCTGCTCGAAGCGAGCGCCTCGAGTCCGCCGTCGAGCGAATTACCGGGCAGGTCCGGCGCCGCGCTACGGCCATGAACGACGGCCAGCCGGTTACCCTCGAGATTGACTGTGGAGAACCTGGTCAAGAGTGGCCGAGCCTGGGGGAGGATGAGAGCTATCGGCTGGAGGTGACCGATGAACTCGTCAATCTGCGAGCCGCCACGGAATGGGGCGTACTGCACGGTTTGAATACCCTCGCGCAACTGGTCACGCCCACGGGAAATTTGCCCACCGTCCTGGTGGAAGATACACCCCGTTTTCCCTGGCGCGGCCTGATGATCGATGTGGCGAGGCATTTCATCGGTATCGGGGTTTTGCGGCGAACCCTCGATGTCATGGCTTGTTATAAACTCAACGTGTTGCACCTTCATCTCACGGACGACCAGGCGTTTCGTCTGCGCAGCAGGACTTTTCCGAGGCTCGCCAGCGAACCGAGTTATACCTCCGCGGAACTTGCGGGCCTGGTCGGCTACGCGGCCGCACGTGGCATACGGGTGATTCCGGAGTTGGACATGCCGGGGCATAGCACGAGTTGGCTTGCCGCATACCCCGAGTGGGGGAACGAACGAACGGAGGCGACACGGCGTTACGGCGTGCATCCCGGGTGCCTTGATCCGACCAGCGAAACGGTTTACGAAGCGATTGCGGCATTACTGGGAGAACTCGATGAAATATTCCCGGATCGGTACGTACACATCGGGGGTGACGAGGTGCACCCGGCGTGGTGGTCGGGGAGTGAGTCGATTCGCGCGTTTATGCGGGCGAACGGGTTAGCGGACGTGGTGGCCCTGCAGGCTCATTTCAATGCGCGGGTGACGGGGCTCGTGAACGATCTCGGGAAAGTGGCCGTTGGCTGGGATGAAATTCTGCATCCCGACCTTACCGGCGGGGTGCTCGTGCAATCCTGGCGTGGGGCAACCGCTCGGGACCGGGTTTTGCGGCAGGGTCACGACTGCCTGGTCTCTGCCGGATATTACCTCGATTTGTGTTTTCCCGCCGACGTGCACTACCGCTTCGATCCCGAGGCGGACGAAAAAGCCCTGATCGAACTGGAAGATGCGTTAACCGTTGATCCTCGGTTTGAACACGTTGGGGCCGGTATGCGCTGGACGGATCATTGGCGCCAGAAAGGGTCCTCGGGTGGCTCGTCTCGCGGCTCTGTCATCGGCGGCGAAGCCTGCCTGTGGTCGGAGCTGGTCGACGAATCCGTGCTGGACGCGCGGCTCTGGTCGCGGCTGCCCGTTGTGGCGGAGCGGTTCTGGTCACCCGCCGCGCAACGCGACATCGAGGACCTGTACCGGAGGTTTACCGCGAGCCTGGAGTCACTGAGGGCAAGTGGGCTGGTTGATGTGTTCGAAAGCAGCAGGGCCTTGCTGGCGCGCGCTGGGGTGACCGATGTCTGGATGCCCCTGGTCAGCCTGCTGGAGCCGGTCAAATGGTACGGACGGTTGTTGGGGGAGAAAGTCCTGTCGGAACGTCTTCGCGGGACGGAAATGCCCCAGTCCCGGCCATACGATGCAGACACGCCACTCGACCGGATTGTGGACGGGCTGTTACCCGAGAGTTTCATCGCCAGGGAGGTGAACGAGTTGTCTGAACGGGTTGCGGATGGTGACGAAGAGGCGATGTCGGTACTCGGCGATCTGGCGCGATCCTGGATGTTGCTCTCAGCCCGGCCGGATTGCCCCGAAGAGCTTGCCCCGCTGGCAGAATCCCTCGCGGAGGTTGCCGGAATCGTGCTTGACGTGTTGCAGGGTAAAACCATCGATGAGTCGGTGTTGCAACGGGCAGGTCGTCCCCACGGCGAATACCTGTTAGCCATCGTTCCCGGGCTGAGCCGATGGCTGACAGCGCCAGACCAGTGAGCCAGGATGCGCGCCGGGCCAGCCTGGCCTGGTTCCCGCGGTGTGAAATTCGTCCGCTGGGTGCAGGGTTCATCAACGATACGTTCCTCATCGAAAACCACGAGCGCCGCTACGTGCTGCAACGAATCAACGGATCCGTTTTCCCCGACCCGCACATGGCTATGTCTCAGACCATCCGGGTGGTGGATCATATCGCGGCAAAACAACCGGGATGGGTTCCAACGTTGGTACCCGACCTCGCGGGAGAGTTTCTGCACGAGGATACCGGCGGCGAGGTGTGGCGGTTGTGGGACTATGTCGAGGGCACCGAAACCCGCCAGTTTTTGCGCGGTGCCGCGGCGCTGCGGTCGGCGGCGCAAAGTTTTGCGCGTTTCCAGAATCTCCTTATCGACCTTCCGGGTCCCCGATTTGAAGATCCGATTCCCGGCTTCATGCAGCTTGGCCACTACCTCGAGGATCTCGCGGAAATGGCCCCGGATGAACCGTGGATGCGTTTTGTTGCCTCGCGTGACGCCTTGAGCGAACTCTTCAACGAACGTACCGGCTACATCCACGGCGATTGTAAAGTCAACAATCTGCTCTACCACGTTGGCGGCGACGAGGTTGCCGCGGTGGTCGATCTGGATACGGTGATGTACGGCCACTGGGTTTGGGATTTCGGCGACCTCGTGCGCTCGGCGGCCGGTGAGGCCGGTGCGTTTTCCCTGGACCGGTATGAAGTTCTGCTGGAAGGTTTCTCGAGAGAAACGAGGCGCGCACCCACCGTTGATGAACTTGTCCTTGGTCCGCGTTATGTGACGCTGATGTTGGGTGTGCGGCTGCTTACCGATCACTTGATGGGAGATCGATATTTCAAGGTGGATTCGGCCGGGGACAATTTGCGCCGTGCCGAAACGCAGTTTCGACTCCTCGAATCCATGGAAAAAGCGGAAACGGGGATGCGTGAACGGGTTAAGCGTTACTCAGCACAAGATTGACCACCACGATCAACATGATCACGAACAGTATCGTAAGACCGATGCCAACAGCGATGAAGTGGGAAAGTTTTCCGCGGGAAAAGTCTCGTTCCCGGTTGTGGCTCGATTGCACGCCGAAGGCGGCTGAAGCTGCGCTGCCGACAACCTGCAGGAAGCTGAGCGGCTTCTCGTCTCTTTTTTCGCTTGCGGGGTCGGCGTCAACCATGGCCGAAATTATATGTCGTTAGATCCGGCGGCCGAAGCGAAATTGGCGTTGACGGCCATTTCCGGCGTAATCAAGCCCAATACCGGAAAGCTGCGCCTTGAGCGAAAAAAATATCCAGACGTCTCGAGAGCGGGGGAGTTGTTGGCCGTCGCCCACCTGACATGGTGGTGTTGCGTGAGGTTCGCAACAAATTTCGGACGGGGTTGAAGTTCGGTTGAAATGGGGTTCCATATCAGAGCTGATATTCAACCTGACCCCAGTTCACTCGGGTTCGTTCTCTACCCGGGTAATCCAGTAGTCGGCGTCGAAGCGTTCATCACCCAACAGGTAACGCCACATCCGAATTCGGTTCAGGTATTCCAGACGTCCGGTATCTTGTTCGTGCCAGGGCTCCGGCCTGGTGAGCATGCTGTGAATGTGCTCCGGGTCGGGCTGCTTGTTCAACCAGAAAATCGGGCGCTGCTCGAGATGATCCTCCGGCAGGTCACTGGTGTTCCATAAGCGGGTTTGCCTGACGATCGGGCAAAGGCGAATTTTGAACATATAACGTAAATGATCAGACAGATTGACTCCGCCGCCGTGCCAGATTCCGTGGTGCATGAAAAACAGCGTACCAGCCGGGCAGACGATGTGTTGTTGTCCCAGGATATTCTGATATCGGGAGATGGCGGCCTCGCTGACGACGCGCAGATGGGTACCCGGAACGAATCGAGTACCGCCCATCTCGCGCGTGACTTCGTGCGGAAAATACAGGATCTGCACATCGAAAGCACGGCGTAGATCGATAGTTGAGTCCTGATGGAGGTGTTGGGAAACGTTGCGGCGGCCTTCCGCTTCGAAAAACCGTTCAGGGAACGTCACGTGAAGAAAGTGATGGTCGAACAGGCAGCCCTTGCCGACAAGGCTTTCGATGGTTCCCAGCACTTCGGGTAATGCCATCAATTTACCGAGTGCACACCCCTGGGGATAAGCGTCTGCCAGAAGTGTCCCGGCCGGTACCACGGGGACCGCGCTGCTTGCCATGATGCGGGCGTGGTGTTCGGCGATGCCGTCGATGCCGGTATTTTGATCCACCCCGTCGACAACGCCGATTTCACAGAGAAACGCCCGATTGATGGAATCCGGAACGACGGCGTCGAAGCGCAGGAAACCCCGGGCGGTGAAGTGGGCCATCTGTCGCGAGTTGAGCAGGTTGCGATCAGCCATCCGCGTCGACCAGCTTTTCGAAGAAGAACTCGTATTTCAGATAGGAGGTGCGGTACTCGTCACCGGTTGCATGTGGGGCAAGGGGGGTTGCCTGTAACAGCCGCCATCCGTCGCGCAGCGCCCCGATTCCGGTTCGATAAGGGGGGTCGTCACTATCGCCCGCCATGTGAGCGGTTTCGCCGGTTCCGTCGTAGTTGGCCCAGCCTATTACTTCCGTATCCAGAGCCGAACTTTTCAGGTACAAAACCAGAACCTGTTGCCGTAACGCCATGGCTCCTCCGAAAACCATTTGAGCTTACCATATGGTTGCCATACCCAAGGCTGCGGTGCCATGCTCCAGGCATGGCGTTTCACTCGGAGAATGTCGCATTTACCTGGCCAGAAACAACGCTGCCGTGAAAATACTCGGTTGGCCGTTGCTCTTGTTGTTGGCGGGGTGTCTGGGTTCTTACAACCGCCCGATCCAGCTTGTTTCGTTTGTCGGACCCAGTTATCCGGAAACCGCCCGGCTACAGAAGGTTGAGGGTACTGTCATCGTGCGTTACGACGTCACCGTGGAAGGTGTTGTACACAACGTTCGCGTGGCTTCTGCCGAGCCGCCGGGGGTATTCGACGATGCGGCGCTGGCGGCCGTACGCCGCTGGCGGTACAACGCCCCGATACTCGATGGCGAACGTCAACCGGTCCGCAATATGGAGAGTCGCGTCACGTTCGTGTTGGGGAATACGGAACAGTACGATGAGTACGAGTAATCGACCGTGGGCTTTTGTTGAGGATTGCAGATGATCAGCGTGACCATGGTAGAAGCTCATACCTACGAGGTGGTGGTCGAAGGCGAGATCGAAACCACCCATCGGGTACACATGTCTGCGGACTACCACAAAAAATTATGCGGCGGAACGATGACCCAGGAGTGGGTCATCGTGCAATCGTTCAAGTTTCTGCTGGAGCGCGAGCCGAATACCGCGATCCTCGCGAGTTTCGACCTGCCGGTGATCAATCGCTATTTTCCCGAGTTCGAAACGGAGATGTCAAACCGTCTTCATCGGTAACTCACCACTGGTTCCAATGAGTGATGGTTGAAACCGGTGGCCGCGTCGCGCGCTTGAAATCGGTGCCGACGGTGTAGGCAACCGGCAACAACGCCACCTGCATGACATCCTCTGGAATACCGAGAAGTTCGGCGGCTTCCTTTTCATGAATCATGTGCAACGTGGTGAGGGTAGAGCCGAGTCCACGCGCGCGCAGGGCAAGTTGAAAGCTCCAGACCGCCGGATAAATCGATGCCAGCAGCCCTGCCATCATTGCCGGAGGCGTATCGCTTGGGGGACGTCCCTCGATGCAGGGAATAACGTGCACGGGTACTTCGTGCAGGTGTTCCATCAGATACAGCGCCGAAGAATATACCCGCAGAGTCTGGCTATCTCCCGAACTCTGAGCTTGTTCGCTCGCGCTCGTCAGGTAGGCTTCTCCGCCTTTACGGTAGAGGTCGGCAAGCGCTTTGCGTTTGTCTGCGTCCTCGACCACTACCCAACGCCATCCCTGGGAATTCGAGCCCGTTGGCGCCTGTACGGCGAGTTCGAGGCATTCGTTGATCAGGTCGCGCGGTACGGCTTTCGTGAGATCGAGACGTCGGCGCACCGCTCGGGTGGTAGCCAACAACTCGTCGGTCATGGGTATGTCGAATTCCATGGGTCCTCCTCCAGGACGGTCTATTTTTCCGATCTTTGCACCAAGTAGAGTGTACCTCTACAAAATTACCGGTTTCCACTTAACGGCCGACGGGGTTTCCATCGGCGTCAACCTGTATTACCTCCCCCAGATTCAGCGCGCGGATACCCGTTTCAATTTTTTCAAGGTCGCCGACCACCACCCAGATCATCCTGTCTGGTTTTATCTGCGAGGTTGCGGCGTTACGCACGGATTCGAGTTTCAGCGCGCGGACGTTTGTGCCGTAGTTGTTCCAATAGTCATCGGGGTAGTCGAACTGGACCATCTCCGCGAGCGAGCCGAGGACCGCGTTTGCCGTTTCCCAGCGGCCGGGTAATGTCAGGGTCCTCCGGTTCTTGGCTTGAGCCAGTTCCTCGGCGCTCGGCGGTTTCGAATCTCTGATGTCGGATATTTCCCTGCGAATTTCCACCAGGGATTCACTGGTTTTGTCGGTCTGAACCTGGGTGGTAACCAACATCGGCCGTTGGGCGGCGGTATTTATCAGTCGCGTTCTCGCGCCGTAAGACCAGTGTTTGTCTTCGCGTAGATTCATATTCATGCGGGAGTTGAAGCTACCCCCGAGAATGTTGTTTGCCGCGTCAAGTGCGGGGTCTACCGGATTGTTCTTCGCTGGCACCAGATGTCCGGCGAGGATCATGGATTGCTCCGATCCCGGTCGGTCAATGAGGTATACGGTTGCTTTTTCCGGTAGCTTCACCGGAGCAATATTTTTTTCCGGTACTTTCCCCGGCCGCCAGGACGCAAACAGTTTCTCGAGTTTGGCCGTTATCGACTCGAGACTCGTGTCGCCGACGATTACCAGGGTAGCGTTGTTGGGTTTGAACCAGGTCTCATGGAACGATCTGAGAGAATCCGTGGTGATGCCCTTGACGGATTTTATGGATCCGGATCCGCTGAAAGGAAGCGCATATGCATGGTTTTCGCCATACAGGTACCGGGGAAACACCCGCAGCGAAATGCCGAGTGGGCTGACTCGCTCCTGTTGGATTGCCGCGATCTGCAGGTTCCGGGTGCGCGAGAAATCGGTTTCGGGGAAGGTAGGGTTGAGAACGACATCGGCGAATAACTCCAGCGAAGCGTCCAGGTTCTCCGCCAGTGCCGACATGCTCACGTTGGATACGTCCAGAGTCTGGCTGACGTTCAGGGTCGCGCCAAGATCTTTCAGTTCGTCACTGAGTTGTAATCCGGTCCGGTTGCGGGTGCCCTCATTGAGAATTGTCATGGCCAGTTTGGCCGTGCCCGGAGCGGTGAGGTAATCGGAAGAATATCCGGCTCCGGTTATCAGCCTGAGGTTGACGACGGGGATTGCGTTGCGCTCGGCCAGAATAATTTTCAGGCCGTTGCTCAGCACGGTTCTTTCGAACTTATCAAATGTAACAACAGGGGCTGGACCTGGTTCCGGGAGCTTGCTGCGATCCGAGAAGTCCGCGGTGATGGTGTACTCATCGAAAGGCACTACTTCCATTACGTATTTGCCCTTGCTCATCCACTTCACCGCGGAAGTTCTGAGGGATCGTGGACTGGCGGAAGCCCAGCGCTCGAGTGTGGTTGTATAAGATCCGGGGTCACCCGTGTAAACCTCGTTTTGTGCCAGGATGTCTGATTTGCCGCCAAACCCCCCGATTCGCTCGGCACCGCGAACGAAAGCCGCCTTGCGGGCGGTGACTATTCGATCGAGTTCTGCCTGGGTAGGTCCCCTCTTCAGAAAACGTTCGATTTCCTCCTCGATGGAGGCACGTATTCTGCCCAGATCTTCTCCAGGCAAGGCTGTGGCGATAACGCCGAATATTCCCGCGATTTCCAGCGGGAAGGCAAAAGCCTGTACATCGGACGCAACCTGGTCGTCGTGAACCAGGCGTTTGTACAAGCGGGACGTTTTGCCCTCGCTGAGAATACCGGCCACCAGATCCAGGCGTACGGAATCGAGTGAGCCGATCTCGGGCATCGTCCAGATGATGTATGCCCGAGCCTGAGGCACCCGATCCTGCATGACTTGGACGTGGGTGCCGTTGAGTTGGGGAATCCAGACTTCCTGTCTGACCAGGGGCGGTCCTGGAGCAATAGCGCCGAAATAATGTTCCACGCGTTTCCGGACACTTTCCGGGTCCACGTCACCGGCAACGACAACAACCGCGTTGGCGGCGCCATAATACTGTCTGAACCAATCGTGGACGTCTTCCAGGCTGGCCGCGTTCAGGTCTTCCATTGACCCGATCACGCTCCACGAATAAGGGTGACCCACGGGAAATACGTTTGCGAATGCGGTACGAAATACTCGACCATAGGGTTGGTTTTCACCCTGGCGTTTCTCGTTCTGGACAACTCCGCGCTGCTCGTCCAGAAGCGCCTGATCAATAGCACCCAGCAGGTGTTCATTGCGATCGGACTCCATCCATAACGCCAGGTCCAGGGCATTTTTGGGCACAACCTGGAAATAGTTGGTTCGATCGTTGTTTGTGGTGCCGTTGATGCCCGTGCCGCCCACGTCATCAAAGGGTTTGAAGTAGTCGTCATCGTAGTTTTCGGTGCCGTTGAACATCAGGTGTTCAAAAAGATGGGCGAATCCGGTTTTGCCGGGCTTTTCGTTTTTTGATCCGACGTGATACCACACGTTCACGGCAACTATCGGCGCTTTGTGATCTTCATGTACGACCAGGGTCAAACCATTGGCGAGGGTGTATTTCGTGAACGGAATGTCGACCGTGGCAGCGTCGCCGGTGGCAGCCAGTCCAAATAGAAGTGGCCCGCCGGCGGCCAGCAACATGATTCGAAGGTTTCTCATGTTCGTGTCCCCGAAAACTCGGTAATTTTCGAGCCCATTCTATTAGCTGGCGGCATCAATTTCTCTTGGAAATCCTTCGACCTTTTACCCCTTTTACCACTCAGTGGGGCTGACATTCCTGTTACGTTGTAATCCCCCGTTTGCGCAAAACCTTGAGCGCCTCACGCTTGCTGAGATTGCTCAAGCGCTGAGCGTGTTTCTCAACGTAGTCGATCACGACGTCCGGACGTGACTTGGAGTATTCGCGTAATGCCCACCCGATGGCTTTGCGCAGAAAGAACTCCTTTTCGTCCATGGATGATTCCAATGCGTGAAACAGGAGTTTTTCGTCGGTGAGGCTTTTGTATTTGAGTTGCGCGAGGATGGCGGTGCGCCTCCGCCAGATGTTCTCGTCGGTTGCCCACGTCCAGAGTAATGGCTTGAGAGTCTCGGGATAGTGGGCGAGCAGGTGGCCGAAAAATCCGGTTGCGATATGGTCGACGAAGTCCCACCAGGCGCCGGTGACGATGAATTCCTCGAGCATTGGCAGGGAATCCGGTGTGAGCCATTTTCGGTAGCGGGGCAGAGCCACGAGTTCTATGGCGACATAACGTTCTTCGCGATATTCGGCCTTGCGCCAGATGGCCAGCGCCGTGTTGTGCCAGACTTCCGCGGCGTTGATCGGGTGGCTCTTGAAAACGGATTTTGCCGCTTTTCGCAGTACCGGCATCGTCACCCCCAGATAAGGCATGGGAGATTTCGTATAGGCCTGTTGCTGCAGCGCGCGCTCCGGATCCGCCTCTTTGCCAAACTCGGTTATCAAGGCGTGGCGAATACCCGCGGTAGTTGCGGACTTCATCGGGGTTGCTGACCGAAGCCGGCGCCACCGGCGATGAAAGCCAACTCCTCGTCAGAGGAGTCTCGTCCGAGCACGACGTTGCGGTGGGGAAAGCGACCGAATCGGGCGATGATGTCCCGATGTTGCTGAGCATGCCGGAGGTTGTTCCCGGTGAGGTTTTGCCGGGCAGGTGGTGATTCGTCACGGAGCCGGGTAAACAGGTCAACGGCCGCCTTCTGGTCGGTCAGCCGTTCGGAGTGCTCGAAGGGCATATAGAAAAAGGCCCGCTCATCGTAACCAAGCTCGAGATCCAGGCCCGACTCGACACCGTTCCTGGCTGCTTCCAGCGCCAGGCCATCGTAAGCGAATGCCGCGCGTTCGCCTCGAAAAATATTGCGCGGGAACTGATCACATACCAGGATGAATGCGAGGCTGCCGTTGATTTGTTCCAACCAGGGGGAGAGCGAACCGTCTTCCGCCGCGACGCTGAGATGTTGAAATCGGTCGCGAACCTCCAGGTCCATTTCGGCTCCGCCGTTGAACCAGAGTCGCCGGTGAGCATCGTCGGCAAACCCCTCATCGAGAGAGCCGAACCAGAAATTCAGCACGGCGTCGAATGATCGGTTTTTCATCGCGAGTTAAAGACCCCAGCACTCCAGGTCGTTGGCGAAAACCAGCGGATCCGGGTAGTTCTTTTCGATGGCTTCCCGGGTCTGGGTTTCGCGGCCGCGGGTGCGTTTCATACGGTGCCCGAGAATCAACATCCGGGCTCCGGCCTGGGCGGCAATCTGTCCTATCTGGGATGGCGTGACATGGTTTTCTTTGAGGGTTCCGCGGGCCATTTCGGGAATGGCGTGGCTGACAACCAGCGCATCCGCACCCTTCGCGAATTTCGAGATGACGTCCTTCTGGTTGCTGAAATCGCCGGTAAAAACGATTACCTGATCCGCGACCTCCACCCGCCAGGCAACTGCCGGGGTACCGCCGTGATGCACGGGCGTCGAACTGAGGCGAATATTCTGCGAGCCGAAACGCGACCAGCGCCGTCGTCCCGTGGCAGGGACGTTACGCGCATCGACCTTGTACCCGCCGGAAGATTTGTAGGTCAGAAAATCGGCAAGATGAGGGAATGCTCCTTCGGGTCCAATGAGGCGTTTCACGAATTTTTTGGTATCGGGGTGCGTTTCGTCATCACCCTCGGGACCGATTACCGGAAGGGGCCGGTCGCGTCCGGCGAAGACGCTGCCCTGTATGAATGCGGGGAAATCCGCCGCGTGGTCGGCATGCAGGTGGGTGAAGACGATGGCGTCGAGATCCGCGAACTTCGCACCGGAGGCGTCGAAACGAAACGACGAGCCGGGCGCGGTGTCGACCAGCAGCCGGGCCCTGTCGTCGAGCCATACCAGGTAACTCGACCCGCTGTTGCCGTCGTCCAGTTCCGGCCCGCCCGAGCCGAGGATCTGTACCCAGACGCCCTGTTCGCCGCAGAAGGTGGAGCCTTCCGCTCCCATCACGCTGGTTGCCGCCAACAGTAAATAGCCGGCTGACACCCAAATGCTGACTGTTCGCATACGTCCCTTCTAAGTTGAGTTCCCGACTCATTACAACCGTGTTCAGGGCAACTTGTCTATGTCTTCGAGAATGTGTTCAACGCTTGCTTCGTCGGGCATCCGCCAATCGCCCCTTGGCGACAGGCTGACGGAACCGACCTTCGGGCCCGGGGGCAACGTGGTGCGCTTGAACTGCTGGGTGAAAAAACGCCGAAAGAAAACGCCGAGCCAGCGTTTGACTTCCTCGTCCGGGTAATCTCCGGAGAACGCCCGTATGGCCAACGCGTAGATCTTCTCCGCGGGGAAACCGTTACGTAGATAGTGAAAAAGGAAAAAATCGTGCAGTTCATATGGTCCGATGATCAATTCCGTTTGCTGGCTGATCTCTCCCTTCTCGGGTGCAATCAGCTCCGGAGAGATCGGCGTGTCCAACACTCTATCGAGTACTTTCCCCAGAGAGGCGTCGGCAAGGTGCCGGGCATACCACCGTACGAGATAAGCCATCATCGTTTTCGGTACACCCGCGTTCACGTTGTAGTTTGCCATGTGATCGGCGTTGAAGGTGCACCAGCCGAGGGCGAGTTCGGACAGGTCGCCGGTACCAACCACAATGCCATTCACTTTGTTTGCGTAGTTGAACAAAAGCTGGGTGCGTTCGCGAGCCTGGGTGTTCTCGAACACAACGTCTGTCGTGTCGGCGTGGGCCAGGTCCTCGAGATGCTGGCTCACCGCGGCTTCGATGGGGATTACCCGCACAGACACGCCGGTGGCGCCGCACAGCAGGTCTACCGAGCTTCTCGTGTGCGTTGTTGTGCCGGGTCCGGGCATGGTCAGCGCGTGGATGGCGGTACGGGGTTTTCCAAGCTTTTCCAGCGTTTCGAGGCAGACGAGGAAGGCGAGGGTCGAATCCAGCCCGCCGGAGAGACCGATGACCAGAAAATCCACGTTCGCGGACAACATGCGACGCGCCAGCCCCGTTGTCTGGATGTTCAGGATTTCTCTTGCATGAGCATCGAACTCCTTTTCGTCGGTGGGTACGAAGGGATGTTTCGGGTAGACGCGGTTGATGGCCGAAAGCACCGCGGTTGGCGTAGCGACATCGATCATGTGGTGACCCGTGGGTCGGGTGGCGTTGCTGAACGTCGTGTTCTGCATTCGATCATGGCGCAGCCTGCCAATGTCGAACTCCACGACCAGGGTTTGTGAATCGAGTTGAAAACGTTCGCTTTCGCCCAGAAGTTGACCGTTTTCGGCGGCCAGCAGGTGTCCGCCGAAAACGATGTCCTTGGTGGACTCCATGGGTCCGGCGCCCGCGTAGAGGTAGCCGCAGAGGCGTTGGGCA
>JAPUJX010000275.1 GCA_027295975.1 Gammaproteobacteria bacterium | reverse complement strand
CCATGTTGGTCCGGGTCGTGTTCAGCAGCGCGAAGAGGGTCCACCGTTCGCTTCCATCGATACGCCGGTCGAGTTCGAGGTTGCGGCGCGTATGGGCATCCAGGGTGATCACGTCGTTGCGGTCCATGTGGCCGATACGGTCGATATATGTCAGCTGTTTACATTGGGATTGTTTGGCGTATTCCAGCACCGCGGCCGCTGCGCCAATGCCGGGGGTGGAATTCGAGATGCCGAACCCGCTGAGATCCTGAGTGCCGAAATGGCGCGCAAGCTGCCGTCCAGCCAACTCTGTATCGAAGCAGAGAGCATCCCGAACAAGCACTGCAGCGTCGCCTGTTTCTACCTCTCCAAGGGGTCGTGGTACGAGTATCTCGCTGGGGACAAGCCGGGCCAGTTCGGCATTCAACTCCGCGGCGTCCGCCACCTCTTGGATCAGAAACTCCGCGCGACCCAGGTTCAACATGGCCAGACCATAACTCTCGCCGGTTGGATTGATGCCGAGCAGCAGGCTTTCGTGAGAAGCATCCTGCAGGGCCTCCTCGGTCAGTGTGCCTGGCGTTATGACCCGTTCCACCCGACGTTCCATCGGACCTTTGCTGGTTGCGGGATCGCCCACCTGCTCGCAGATTGCGACCGATTCCCCCAGTCGTACCAGCCGCGCCAGGTAGTTGTCGACGGCGTGATACGGCACCCCGCACATGGGAATGGGTGCTCCGGCGGACTGCCCGCGAGCGGTCAGGGTGATATCGAGGAGTTCCGCCGCGCGCTCGGCGTCGCTGTAGAAGAGTTCGTAGAAGTCGCCCATGCGATAAAACAGCAGCCGATCGGGTTGTTCCGCCTTGATGCGCAGGTATTGCTGCATCATGGGGGTGTGCGACGGCGTATGCGAAGCGGTGTTCATGGGCAGGGTGTCGAGATGCAAAGCTTTCGAGAGTGAACCACTTACCTTGGCGAAGCGTCAACTTGTAGGCGATTCGCCTCCTTATTTTTAAGAGACTACCGACACGGGAGGAGATGGTTGTTGCCATAGGTACTGATTATATATACAGTACTCGAAAATTACCTGGAGAAAAAGATGGGTAGCCGTTCAGACAAGTACAGCCGTTCCAGTCGTTCGAATAAGGAAGACGGCTCCACCGATAGAGTAAACCGCGACGAGAACAAAGATCGAGCGTTATCCGCGGCCCTGGCTCAAATTGAGCGTCAGTTCGGCAAAGGTTCCATGATGCGGCTGGGCGATCGCGAGTTGGTGGCCATTCCCTCGATTTCGACTGGTTCCCTTGGTTTGGACATCGCGCTTGGAATTGGCGGCCTACCCCGCGGCAGAGTGGTGGAAATTTATGGCCCGGAATCGTCCGGCAAGACCACTTTGACCTTACAGGTTATTGCGGAGGCGCAGAAGACGGGTGGCACCTGCGCGTTCATCGATGCCGAACACGCGCTCGATCCGTTGTACGCTCAATTACTCGGCGTGAATACCGACGATCTGCTCGTCTCTCAGCCCGACACGGGTGAACAGGCGCTGGAGATCTGCGACATGATCGTGCGCTCCGGTGCGGTTGCTGTGGTGGTCATCGATTCCGTCGCGGCCCTCACGCCCAAAGCGGAGATCGAAGGCGAGATGGGTGACGTTCACGTTGGACTCCAGGCCCGCCTGATGAGCCAGGCGCTCAGGAAGATGACCGGCAATATCAAACAATCGAATACTCTGGTGATATTCATCAATCAAATCCGCATGAAAATCGGTGTCATGTTCGGTTCTCCCGAAACCACAACAGGTGGTAACGCGCTCAAATTTTACGCATCCGCGCGATTGGACATACGCCGCATCGGTGCCGTGAAAGAAGGGGATGAGGTGATTGGCAGTGAAACCCGGGTGAAGGTGGTTAAAAACAAGGTTGCTCCACCATTCCGACAGACCGAGTTTCAGATTCTCTACGGACGCGGGATAAACAGGATGGGAGAAATTCTGGAGCTTGGTGTGCAACAGGGCATCGTCGAAAAGTCGGGTGCCTGGTATTCCTATAAAAACGATCGCATTGGTCAAGGGCGCAAAAACTCTTCGGACTACCTCGAGGAACATCCGGAGATTTGTGACGAAATCGAACGGCAGATTCGCGAGCAACTGTTGCCTTCCCCCGAAAGCAATACCGAGGTTGTCATCCCGGAACCTGCACAGGATACGCTTTAGTCGGGTTCCGTCCCAATTGCACGGTAGCCGGGTTGATGGGAATGGAAGCCCATCAGACACGGAAGTAATTCGGAAACCGGTTGAGGTGACGAACGTAAATGCGCGATTCTATTTCTTCTGAATCTTCCGGGTCTTGTGATGGGGCTGAGTTTAAGTCCGTGCGCGACCGGGCGCTGCGCTTGCTTGCCCGGCGTGAACATTCGGTTCATGAATTATTACGCAAATTACGCATCAAAGGCGGTGCCGAGTCGACTTGTCTCACGGTTGTCGAGGAACTTGCCGGGCTTGACCTCCAGTCGGATGGCCGGTTCGCCGAAGCCTATACTCACAGCAGGGTCAGCAAAGGTTTTGGCCCCATGCGGATCCGCCAGGATTTGCGTCAGCGAGGCATTGAAGATGAACTCGTCGAACATCAACTCACCCGCGATGCTGAGTATTGGATAAAAATTGCCGAAGGGGCAAGGCAAAAACGTTTTAAAGGGGTAGCGCCGGAAACGAGAGATGTCTGGAACGCTCAGGCACGTTTTCTGGCCCAACGTGGTTTTCCATCCGATCTTATCTACCGAGTCCTGGGGGAGCAGCTTTAACTATATAGTCCCCTGTCTGAGCGCCGGAGATTCGAATCGAGAACACTGGCCTCATGCCAATGTGAGGCGGTTACTCTATACTTGCCGCCTTTTTCCACGGCTTGTTCGGTGATGAATACCGCTGAAATTCGTTCGGCTTACCTGTCGTTTTTCGAAGAGAGAGGGCATCAGGTTGTGCCTTCCAGTACGCTGGTACCCTTGGACGATCCAACGTTACTGTTCACCAATGCCGGTATGAATCAGTTCAAGGATGCGCTCCTCGGGAAGGCGGATCTGGGTTTTGCGCGCGCGACTTCATCGCAGAGATGCGTGCGGGCCGGCGGCAAACACAACGACCTTGAAAACGTGGGATACACCGCGCGGCATCACACCTTCTTCGAAATGCTTGGTAACTTCAGTTTTGGTGACTATTTCAAGGAAGAGACGATCGTCTGGGCGTGGGAATTTATCACCGAAGTATTGAATTTGCCTGAAGACAAGTTGTGGGTAACGGTTCACCCGACGGATGATGAGTCTCGTGCCATCTGGGAAGATGTCATCGGGGTACCTCGAGACAAAGTGATCTCGCTGGAAGAGAACTTCTGGTCCATGGGTGAGACCGGTCCGTGTGGACCGTGCACCGAAATCTTCTACGATCATGGACCGGAGGTTGAAGGTGGCCCGCCGGGTTCGGCGGATGAAGACGGTGATCGTTACGTCGAATTCTGGAATCTCGTATTTCCCCAGTTCGACCGAACCGCAGACGGTGAACTGATCCCCCTACCTCAACCGGGTGTTGATACCGGTATGGGCCTGGAAAGGATTACCGCTATCCTGCAGGGCGTGAACAGCGTTTACGGGATCGACCTGTTCCGTAATCTTCTGCGTGAAGCTGGAATGATCGCGGGTATCAACGATGAGCAGGTCATGCTCAATAATCCGTCGTTACGCGTGATTGTGGATCATATTCGCTCCGCCGCATTCCTGATTGCCGACGGTGTGATTCCCGGCAACGAGAATCGCAATTACGTCTTGCGGCGCATCATCAGACGAGGATTACGCCATGGGCACAAGCTGAAGATCCTCGAACCCTTTTTTCATCGGTTGGTCAACACCCTCGTCAGGGAAATGGGAGACGCCTACCCGCTGCTCGTTGAGAAGGAAACCCAGATCACGAAGGCATTGTTGCAGGAAGAAGAGCGGTTCGCCGAAACGTTGAGCCAGGGCATGGAGCTGTTGAATCACACCATTGATGATCTGGAGGGGAATCAGATACCAGGCGAGGTAATTTTCCAGCTATATGACACCTTTGGTTTTCCGGCTGACCTCACCGCGGACGTGGCTCGGGAAAACAACCTCACCGTAGACATTGATGGATTTGAAAAAGCCATGGAAGCGCAACGGGAGCGAAGTCGCACGGGAGCTAAGTTTTCGGCAACACTTGCGCAACGGATTCACACCGACGGCAAGGTCGAATTTTCCGGATACGAAGGACTCAGCACGGAAGCCGCGGTGGCGGGCCTTTTTTCCTCTGCCGGTCAAGCCGTCGAAAAATTGCAGGTAGGTGATGGCGGGGTGGTATTGCTGGACCGCACCCCTTTTTACGCGGAAGCCGGCGGTCAGGTAGGAGACACCGGAGATATCTCCGCGGCTGGCGTGCGCTTTCGAGTGCATGACACACAGGCGGGTGGCGAACAGTACCTGCACCAGGGGGAAGTGGAAGAAGGCGAATTGCGAACGGGAATGTCGGTAACTGCCAGCGTGCATCCCGAGCGACGCAGGCAGATCGTGCAGAACCACTCAGCCACCCACCTCATGCATGCAGCGCTGCGTGAAACCCTTGGAGAACATGTAGAGCAGAAAGGGTCTTTGGTCGGTCCGAATCGGTTGCGGTTCGACTTTTCACACCCCGAGCCAGTTTCGAAAGAACTCCTCCTGTCGGTTGAGCGGTTGGTGAACGAAGAAATCCAGAAAAATACGATTGTCGAAGTTGAGCAGTTGGAATTCGAAGCTGCCATGAAAAGGGGTGCGATGGCTCTATTTGGCGAAAAGTATGGCGACCGGGTTCGGGTGCTCACCATGGGTGATGGTTTCTCGGTCGAGTTATGCGGGGGAACCCACGCCGTGCGAACGGGTGATATTGGCGTATTTCGAATTGTCGCGGAAACGGGGATTGCCGCAGGCGTCAGACGAATCGATGCATTGACGGGTCGAGGCGCCCTGGAGTGGATCAACGAAACGACTTCCATGTTGGATGGTATCGGCGAGCTTGTGAAATCCAGTCGACTCGAAACGCGTGAACGGGTTGCCGGGCTGGTAGCAGAAAATCGACGTATCACCAAAGAACTAGACCGGCTGAAGCAGAAGCTGGGGTCAACGCATGGAACCGACCTTGCGGGCAAAGCTGTCGAAGTCGCCGGCGTGCACTTGTTGGCAGCCGAAGTTGAAGGAGATCCCAAGCTGTTGCTGAGCACCCTGGATGCGCTGAAATCCAAGCTCGGTACGGCTGTCATCGTTCTGGGGCAGGTCGTTAATGGCAAGGTGAACCTCGTAGTTGGGGTCACAAACAATCTCACGGACCGAATTAAGGCACCGGAGGTTCTCGATGTCATAGGCCCCCACGTTGGTGCGCGCGGGGGAGGTCGCCCTGATATGGCAAGAGCAGGAGGGGGCGACAAGCCGCATCAGCTACCCGAAGCGCTCGCATCGGTAGAACTCTGGTTGACGGAGCGTCTTGCAGGACAGTAGGCATGGCTTTGCTGGTTCAGAAATACGGAGGCACGAGCATCGGTAGCTCGGACCGCATCAAGGCGGTTGCCGAGCGGATAGGAAAATATCTCGATGATGGTCACCAGGTGGTAGTAGTGGTCTCGGCGATGAGCGGGGAGACGAATCGCTTGCTGGAACTCGGGCGCAGCGTTGCCGAGAATCCCCAGGCACGAGAGTTGGACGTCCTACTTGCATCGGGTGAGCAGGTGACCATCGCCCTGCTCAGCATGGCGCTGGCGGAACGTGGATATCCTGCAAGATCATACCTCGGAGACCAGGTACAGATTCAAACCGATGCAAATCACGGCCGGGCCAGAATACTGAGTATTGATACGGATGCCATTCGAGGTGATTTAGACCGCGGCATCGTTCCCGTCATCGCGGGGTTTCAAGGAGTTGACGACGATGGCAACCTTACCACCTTGGGTCGAGGTGGTTCGGATACCACCGCGGTCGCGGTGGCTGCAAAGTTAAAGGTTGATGAGTGTCATATTTGCACGGACGTGGACGGTGTTTATACGGCCGATCCGCGAATTGTGGATACTGCCCGTCGTTTGGAACAGATCACCTTCGAAGAGATGTTGGAACTTGCAAGTCTCGGGTCCAAGGTTCTGACACCTCGTTCCGTGCAATTCGCCGGGAAATACAACGTTCCGCTTCGTGTGGTCTCCAGCTTTGAACAGGGTCCCGGCACGCTGATAACTACAGAGAAAAATACCATGGAACAGCCCATTGTATCTGGCATTGCTTATGCGAGAGATGAAGCCAAGATCACGATGTCGGGAGTACCCGATGTGCCCGGGGTTGCTTCCAGAATATTGGGTCCGGTGGCACGCGTACCAACTGAAGTAGACATGATTGTTCAGAATACGGGTGCTGACGGGACGACGGATTTCACGTTCACCGTGAAAAGAGACGATTATGACCATACGTTGGGGTTGCTCGAAAAAGTCCGCGAAGAGCTTGGTGCCAGAGAATTGAGCGGCGACAATCGGATTGCCAAGGTATCCGTGGTTGGCGTTGGAATGCGTTCCCATGCAGGGGTTGCATCGCGGCTGTTCGATGCGCTGGCGGCTGAAAACATCAACATCCTCATGATTTCTACTTCGGAAATAAAGATTTCGGTGGTTATCGCGGAACGATATTTAGAGCTGGCCGTGCGTTGTATGCACAGCGAATTCGACCTGGCTCATGACGATGTGGATGGGGGTTAGTCCGGGTTGCTTATCTGGGGGAGAGGATTACGCTTGCAGACTACAAAAAAAGGAATCTGTACCAGGGTTCGGTAGAGACAGGAGACATTCGATGTTGATTTTGACCCGTCGGGTAGGCGAGACACTTATGATCGGCAACGACATTACGGTTACCGTTCTTGGTGTCAAAGGCAATCAAGTCAGGGTAGGAGTTAATGCTCCCAGGGAAGTTGCAGTTCATCGGGAAGAGATTTACGAGCGTATTCAGAAAGAGCAAAACGGCCACACAAACGTCGAGTCCCCACCTAGTTCATAGAGCCATTGCTCTGTACACTTGTTGCTTACCGGAGAGGTGGCCGAGTGGCTGAAGGCGCTCCCCTGCTAAGGGAGTATGGGGTAACTCATCGAGGGTTCGAATCCCTCCCTCTCCGCCAATAAGAAAGGGGCCCAGACGGGCCCCTTTCTTATTGGTGAACAGGGAGGATTGGTTCGGACCCTTTGGTTCGACAAATCGGCAGGAAAGCCGATTTGGACGTGCGAGCGAAGCGAGTCGCGCCCGTAGGCGTATTACGCCAAGGGTGCGGCACAGGGATGTGCCGCATCAATCCCTCCCTCTCCGCCAAGGGGTATAGAGATAACCTGCGGAAATTAATCTTCACAGTATTGAGGGACCGCCAATTCACGAGAGAGTTTATTGATGAAATCAACAGCTCTACTCCCGAAATCGTGCAATTCCTGGGTACTAGCTAGAGCTACAGAAAGTCGCAATGCGACGAAATACTCATCAGAGCAAAGAAAGTGGACACAAAATCTTGAGCTTTCGAGATCGAAAGCGGCAACAACCGGACTCTAGGAAAGAAGCATCCAGACGCCGACAATCGCCAAGATTCCACCGAAAGTGGTATTTAGATAACGTGCGTGCTCTTCACTACGAAATGTCCTTGCCAGCCTGTCTCCGACTACGGTCCATAACGTGAAAGCGACTAGATTGTTCAGAGTAAAAATGACCGAAATCGCAATCACTTCAGCTGTGCCGCTGGCTTCCTTTAAGAACTGCGAAAACATCAGCGCAATAATGACGTACGCCTTTGGGTTCAGAAGTAGCAGGATCGCCCCATCGAAAAAGTTGGCCGGATTGGCTTGCTCTGTACCATCCAAGCTGCCCGCTCTCCAAAGTCGCCACGCTAGCCAGAGCACGTAGAGTGAGCCTGCAACCTTGATGAACACGAAGGCTTCCGGGGCTGCAGCGATTGCAGACGAAAACCCCATCCCTATGGGAAATGTCACGCCAAAAGTTGTAACGTGATAACCAGCGGTAGCGGCCAGTGTCGAACGTAAGCCGAAGCGCGCACCATTGGCCGCGAAGAACATATTCCCGGGGCCGGGACTGTAGGCAAGCGGAAACAAGAAAGCTAACAGCGCCAG
>JAPUJX010000274.1 GCA_027295975.1 Gammaproteobacteria bacterium | reverse complement strand
ATTCTACGAATATCTCTTAAAATACAATGGGTTATAATGCTATTCGGATTAATCCAAGAAACTGTAAAGAACTCTGAGAGGATAGTAGTTATTAAACTGCCGTGACCACACATAGGTTGAATGCTCCTTCTACCCATGTTGTATCCGGTTCCCAGTCTGGCAGTCCTTCGTGGAGCCTATATCGGAGTGGTACCTTCCTCGGCTTCCGATGCTTTGTCTCGATCCGCGTTGGCGCGGTACAGGATGTAACCCAATACGCGCTTGGAATCTTCTTCGGTCAACCACTCCGCGAAAGCACCCATCCCGAGTTGCTCGCGCGCGCCTTCCAGCACGATCTGATCGAACGTATCGCGTACTGAGGCATCCATGAAACGCAAATCGGCTATGACCCCAAAACTTTTGGCCTGGCCGCCGTGACAGCGGCCGCAGAAGTCGTGGTAGAGGATGCTGCCACGGCGCAGTTCATGACGATCGGTAGATAGCAAAGGCTGTAGCGGGGGAATGTCAGGTCGTACGGTGGGCACCGCGAGTTGCTCGGTACCGCCTAGCCCGAAAACGAGCAGTTGCGGGTGGTTTCCATAGGTGTCGGTTGCCGTATCGGCAGCCTTACCGAGAAAGGTCTCGGCGCCACCGGAGCCGGTCAGAATAGCGACATACTGGGTACCTTCGATGGCGTAAGTAATGGGTGGCGCGATGATGGATGTGTAAGTATCAAATCCCCAAAGCCGATCGCCGGTATCCTTGTCGTAGGCATACAGGTTACCCATGCCTTCGCCCTGGAACACGAGCCCACCGGCGGTTGCGACGACGCCTCCATTCCAGAAGTGTTCCAGTTCGTTCTGCCACTTCACTTCGCCCGTCAGCGGATCGAACGCGGTCAGATAACCCTGGGATGCAGGAGACGTCACACCCTCCAGCAAATCCGCGGTTTCGAGATCCGTGCCCGTATTCATCTGCCCAACGCGCCACTTGTAGATCCCGGTTTCCTGAAAGTTTGGATCGATCTTGAACCACCAGGCAAAGTCGTGCGTGCCCATGTAAACGATACCCGTTTCGGGATCGACGCTCATGGCCTGCCAGTTGTGTGCACCCATTGGTCCCGGCAAGACCCATTTGGCTTCCTTGTCATAGTTGCCTTGTTCGAGTTCGACCGGCCGACCTGTTTCCATGTCGACATGAGATGCCCAGGTTACCGTTGCGAAAGGATGCGCTCGTAAAAGCTCGCCGTTGGTCCTGTCCACGACGTAAAAGAAACCGTTCTTCGGCGCCTGCATGATCACCTTGCGCATGACGCCGTCCACTTCGAGGTCCACCAGCGCCATATCCTGAACCGACGTGAAATCCCAGTTGTCGCCCGGCACCTGTTGGTAATACCAGTTCATCTTGCCCGTGTTGGCATCAACAGCCACGATCGAGGCGACGAACAGGTTGTCGCCACCACCGGGGCTGCGAATAGCACGCGCCCAGGGGGCGGCGTTACCCATGCCGAGATAAACCTGGTTGAGTTCCGCATCGTAAACGATGGAGTTCCAGACATTGCCGCCACCGCCGACTTTCCACCACTCGCCGCCCTTCCATGTCTCGGCCGCCAGCTCCATTTCAGGGTGCTCGAACGGCAAGGATGGATCGCCGGGTACAGACCAGAAACGCCACACCAGATCTCCCGTTGCGGCATCAAACGCGGTGGTATAACCCCGAGTCCCCCACTCCGAGCCGCCGTTGCCGATGTAGATGTTCCCACCGCCGACCCGCGGCGCCCCGCTGATGAAATACGGTATGCTGCGATCGGTAATCGTGTCGACGCGCCAAACTTCCGTGCCGGTTGCCACATCTACCGCGGTCAGATAGCCATCGATCGTTGCGACGTAGACGCGCCCCTGGTAGACGGCAACTCCGCGGCTCAAAGGTGCCCAGATCGTGCCGATGCGGCCCCTGTCGACCTTTGGATCGTAGACCCAGCGGGTGTCCCCGGTTACCGCATCCATTGCATGGACGATATTCCACGCGCTCGGAAAGATGATCAGTCCGTCAACCACCAGTGGCGTCGCTTCTTGCGCGTGAAGCGTGCCAAGATCTTTGTGCCAGATAAGACCGAGTTCATCTACATTGCCGCGGTTGATCTGAGTGAGCGGGGAAAAACGCCGTTCGTTGAAATCGATACCATGCGCCAGCCAGCTGCCTGGCTCGTTCTCCAGGGCCGCCAGGATACGGGCATCGTCCACCATTCCTACGGATGGTGCAGGTGGAGCGACGACAGCCGACTCATCTGTCGTGGCAGGCTGAGTGTCCACGCCGGACTCCCAAACAAACAAAGCGACCAACACAATTGCAACGAAGGCTATCAGGGCAATAAACACTTTCATGGCTTGGCTCCTTGATACTTCCGATACAAAGAAGGGAATGCTTCTTGTTCTCCTAGTTCCCGAAACCAGCTAACGCAACGAGGCGCCGAGAATATCCCGCGCGATGATATGGCGCTGGACTTCGCTGGGGCCTTCGCCGATACGGCGAATGCGCATTTCCCGATACCAGCGCTCGAACGGGAAATCTTTGGTCACGCCGTAACCACCGAACATCTGCATGCAACGGTCAACTACCCGGCTGCCGGCTTCCGTGGCCACCAACTTCGCCATGGCGGCTTCCTTGCGGAACGACTCTCCTCTAGCCGCTTTGTCCGCAGCTTCCAGGGTTACCCAGGTGGCTTGTTTGATGTCGATCTCGTTGTCGACGAGCATCCATTGGATTCCCTGGCGGGAGGACAATGGCGCCCCGAACGTTTCCCTTTGGGGAACGTATTCCAACGCCAGTTCATGAGCCTTCACGGCAACGCCGATGCAACTGGCGGCATAAGGAATACGTTGTCTCGACAACCGGTCGTTGGCAATCGCAAACCCCCGGTTGACCTCACCCAGCACGTTGTCGTGAGGCACTCTCATGTCTTCAAACTGCAATTCCGTTGCGTAATGCGCCGAACGCAGGGTGTGCACGATTCGTCGCACGTGAAACCCGGGGGTGTCGGTGTCGACGATGAAGCAGGTGACCCCATTGCGCCCTTTGTCCGGGTCGGTGCGGGCAAAAACCAGACCGAAGTCTGCTC
>JAPUJX010000273.1 GCA_027295975.1 Gammaproteobacteria bacterium | reverse complement strand
AAGATGGCGACTGCGCCGGAGAAGCAGAGCGCCGTAAGAACGGCGAAAGTCCCGGTGTAGTTGCCCGTCTGGTCGGCGGCCGCACCCGCCCATGTCGGCCCGATCCAGCCAGCCACGCCAATGATCGCGATCTGCAGGCCGTTGGAGCCGAGGAACGCCCGTTGCCCGAAGAAGTAGGCGAAGACCACCGAGACGCTGACGTACCCTGCGCCGAAGCCGAAGCCCATAAGCGTCACGCAGGCGTACGCCTGCAACGGGGTTTCCGCGAACAGGAGCCCGGCCAGCCCAAGGCCGCTCACGGAGAGTGCGATACCCTGGACCCGGTTGGGTGGCAGGAAGTCTCCGAGCGAACCGCTGAGCCTCCCGAGCGCACTGACGCCTACCCGTACGCCGAGGATCGCCGCGGCCAGAGTGGGGACGAAGCCCAGGTCCTCGAAGTGGAGCCGACCGTGGGCTGTGAAGACGCGCCACGGAAGCGCATTGACTAGCGCAGCGAACGTCGCGATCGCAAACTGCGGCGTTCGGATGGCGCGAGACGCCGTCCAGCCGGCAGCTTCCGCGGTCTCGTGCAGTGACCCGCGCTCGGGAGTAGGCGTGTCGGGCTCGCGACCGTCGGGAAGCTGGCCGATGTCTTCCGGCCGGTTGCGCAGAAAGAGCGCGCCGAGCAGCGCCACCCCGACCGAGATACCGGCGATGACGGTCCAGGCTGAGCGCCAGCCCCAATGCTCGAGGATGACGTCAGCGACTGGCGTGACAATCGCCCCGACGACACCCGCACCCATCAGAATGATCGCAGTCGCCCGCGCGCGGAACCGCCGAAACCAGAAGATGGGGATCGTCTGTGCTGGGAGGACTGTCGAGAGGCCGAGCCCCAGGCCGCCGACGAACGCATAACTCCAATACAGATCGGTCGCGGACTCGGCTCGCCCGACCATCCAGAAGCCGAAAGCCGAGATGAGGGAACCAGCAGTCACCACCCCGCGCAGGCCGAAGCGTCCCATGGCAGCCGCAGCCAGGGGACTGACTACCGCGTACATGAGAGTGAAAGCCCCGAACATGCTTCCCACCTGCTCGCGTGTGAGCCCGATGTCTCTCATCAGCTCCGGTGCGAGGAACCCCCAGCTATAGTAGGCGGGTGCGATTCCGAACCCATAAACGAGGAAGCCGACGCCGACCAGGGGCCAGCCGTAATAGAGCTTCTTCCTGTTCAATACAAACTCCTGTTGTGCACGGCCGCACCAACCGTCGCAAGGCGACACTATGCACCCCCCATCGAAAAACTATTGGCATAATTCTATACGTTGCGAACGCGTAGAGTGTGCTCGCCGTACTGCTGGTGTTGAAGAAACGGGTGGATGCTCCCCTCCAAAAGACGGACATGCGGAAACGGTGGTTTTAGAAGGTCAGCGACGATTTTCGAGTTGCGTCGCCCAAAACGCTACGGGTGCAGGTACTCTCGCCCGCTCACCAGGTTGCGTGGTCCGGATCGGGTTTTGAACTTGACGTTGAACGTTTCGTAAAGGCTTTCGCCTCCGAGGGTAGAAACACTGAAGTGCAGGTGCGCACCGCTGCTGTACCCGGTGTTTCCGGATAGACCGATGAGTTGACCGGCAAGGACCAATTGCCTTTCTTCGACAAGTACGCCCTCATAGTCGAGATGCAGGTACTTTCCGATGGTGCCGTCGCTGTGCCGGATCCAGATATGATTTGCGGTGGCCTCCCCGGTTGAACTGCTTTCTGCCGACAGCCGATAGGTGCTCACGACCACCCCGTCCCTCGCCGCGTGCACCGCATCACCTCGGGGCATGCCCCAATCGATCGCGTACAGGTTCCCGCGATGGTGGGTCGAAATGTTTTCGTGGCTCTGGGTGACCGAATAGGTGGAATCGCGCGCATAAGGCAAGGTGTACAGATAGTCGTTATCGTGTTCGTGGCGTGCGTGCCCGTAGTGGATTCGGTATTCGTAACCCCATGGTCCTGCCGGTATCGGGAACAGTGCCAGTACCGTTGTCGTCGGCTTGCTGAGACGCAACGTTTCCGGGTTCAGATCTTGGAGATAGTCAGGCTGCAGAAATAGAGCGAAGCTCAAAGGTTTGTAAGATTTGTTCTCGAGGACGAGTTTTACTTCGCGTTCTTTAAGAACGGTTACGCACAACAAATCAGCATTGCAGTTGACGTTAGCCGGTATTGCAGGCGTGCCTACAAGTGGGAAAAACAGAGCAAAAAAACCTGCCAATGGCAGACGTCGAAATCTGTTCTCGAGGCGGGCAGTTTTAACCGCCAGCGTCAATTTTTCAGGTAGCGGCTAATACGACATCAAACCGAAACACCGGTAGCCCGGATGCTGCGTCGAGTGTGGAATCCGAGATCAGTGCCTCGCGACCCGCCTCGGACAACCTCAGGAGTTCCTCTTCCCGGGCAATCAGCGGGTCACCGCGGAAGTACATCTGCGTGGTGATTAATTCGAATCCCGGCCGTGAAACTTTGAAGTGAATATGTCGGGGACGCCAACCCGACTCACCGAAAGCGGACAAAGAATACGGAGCCGGCTTGATCGTCTTGATGTTGTACCAACCATCGGCATCCGTTTTGACGAGACCCCAACCCTGAAAATGTGGATCCAAAGGTGCGGGGTTCTTATCTTCAGGGTGATCGTAGCGTCCGTAGTGATTTGCCTGCCAGACATCAACCATCGCGTTTTTCAGCGGTTGTGCATGCGTACCGAACACCTGCCCGCGTACCAGAATTATTTCGCCGGTTGCGGTTTGGGTATGCCCTTTTATTCGAGTCAGATCGAGATCTTTGTCTGCTTGTTCGGCAACGGGATAAAACGGACCTTCTACCTGGACGGGGGTCGGTTCGATCGCTTTCGCGATGGCGAGGACCGGATTCAAGGTTGCGAGCCCTGCGGCGATGCCAAGCCGTCCAGTCAGTTCGCGTCTAGTAATGCAACGTCGATATTTCATTACCCACTCCTGTTCATCATGTTATTCGACGGCTCCCTGATCAGTCGGACGCCTCCGCGTTTAGTAACATGGTGGATGTGGGATTGCCAGAACTACCATCGCCCGGGGTACTCCAGCGCGAGAGGGTTGATGGATCTACTGGATGACGTTATCCCCCTTCTTTATCTTCGTGATCCACTGATTCACTCTCGCTTCCAGAAACGACAAAGGCAAAGCGCCACCACCTAAAACCACATCATGAAAGCCACGAATGTCAAATTCATCACCTAACTCAGCTTCTGCATGGGCCCGGTATTCTTGAATTTTTAACATTCCAATTTTATAGGCCGTTGCTTGCGCCGGCATATTAAAATAACGCCGAATCTCTGATCTAACAGCTGTTTCCGGTCGAGGTGAATTCAGCAAGGCATATTGTACCGCTTGCTCTTCGGTCCACTGTTTCGCATGGATGCCTGTATCTACCACCAATCGAATAGCACGCCATATCTCTCCCGATAAGCGACCGAAGTCAGTATAGCCATCCTGATAGAATCCCATTTCCTTACCGAGAAATTCTGCATACAAGCCCCAACCTTCGGTGAATGCGGTATAACCATGGTAGGTTCGGAATCTTGGTAGATTTTCCAATTCTTGTTGAATAGCAATCTGCATATGATGCCCAGGCAAACCTTCATGATAAGCGAGGTTTTCCAACCGATAGTTCGCTGTCGCGCGCATGTCTGCTAAGTGC
>JAPUJX010000272.1 GCA_027295975.1 Gammaproteobacteria bacterium | reverse complement strand
GCGTTCCACACATCCCGCTGGGACTACAACGTCGACTTGAAGGGAAAAACGGTAGGAATTATCGGCACCGGTGCTACCGCAGTCCAGGTGGTTCCGGAGCTTTCCAAGATCGTAAAAGAACTTTATTTCTTTCAACGCACCCCTTCCTCCATTGACGTACGTGATCGGCGCGAGACGACGCAGGAGGAGATCGCAACTTGGGCGGAAGAACCCGGCTGGGCGCAGGCCAGACGGGCAAGGTTTGCAAAAATTTCAGCGGGTCGAACCGCGATGAAGGCGAACGACGACTATTTGGCGGGCAGGGTTGCAGATTTCAAAGTGCGCAAAAAGCACGCGAGGGAATTGTCACCGGAGGAGTTGATCCAGAAGCAGTTGGGCACCAATTTTCGCATCATGGAACAGATTCGAGCCCGGGTTGACGCCGTCGTCGAGGATCCAAAGACCGCGGCGGCGCTGAAACCATACTACCCGTATGGCTGCAAACGACCGACGTTTCACGATGAGTACCTGCCGGCGTTCAACAAACCTCATGTAACGCTCGTTGATACCGCGCCTCGCGGGGTGAGCGAAATAAACGAAAATGGCGTCGTGCACGAGGGACAGGAATATCCACTCGATGTTTTGATCTATGCGACAGGCTTCCAATGGATGGCGACATCGACGTTTAACATGATCACTGGTCGTGGCGGGCAAACCCTGCAACAGAAGTGGCAATCGGAAGGAACGAAGACGTTTCTAGGCCTTCACAGCAATGGGTTTCCAAACCTGTTTATCGTCTCCGGCCCACAGGGTGGCGGCGGCAGCTTCAATTTCACCAATGCCCTCGATGCGCATGGTGACTACATCGTATGGATGCTAGAGACGATGCGGGATCGAGGTGCCGGCATTGTCGATATCAAGAAAGAACCGGAAGATGAGTACGCGGAACACTGTCGCATTGTTGATATCAATACTCGCCCCCTGCGTGATTGTATTTCTTACTACAATGGACATGGCGAGGCGGAACCGGGGAGCCTGGCTTACTACGGGGGCGGTCGATGGCACAAATACCGCGTCGAATCGCAGAGGACGCTTGAACCCTATCTGTTTGCGGCTGCGCCCGATCCTGCGGATAACGGTTAGTCGTGTGCTCGCGCCTCGCTAACGACCCTATATCGTGTTGCGACTGAGATAGTCGTCGATCGACTCGATATTCCTTCTAACCCCACTACTATGAGGATGGATCAGAAGTACCGCTTCGAAAGCAGCTTTCGCCTTGACGTATTGGTTTTCTGCCATATACACAAGACCGAGACCGGATAGTGCGCCAAAGTGGCGAGGTTCCAGTACCAGTGTCATCTCAATGTCGCTCACAGATGCAGCGTGTTCCCCGAATAAGTAATACAGCGTTGCACGCTTGTTCCAGCCCTCTGCAAAATCCGGAACGTCTTCAATAATTTTATTGAATATTGAGAGCGCCTTACGGGGATTCCCATCCATCGCAGCAATGCCTTCGGCCAGGCGTTCTTGTGTTTGTTTGTCGTCATGTTGGATCCAGATCTCCCAAATTTTGTTCTCAGCGGTATTCGCCACTTCTGCGTCATCAGTTTGCTGGATGGTGAAGAACAGCTCATCCAGGCGGGAGTCATTTTGGTCCGCGCTGGTTAATCCTGTTGTGAGCAGAAATACCAGACCGGCAGTCATGCATGCTTTCTTAATTGTTGACCGCAACAGAGTTTGCTCGTTAGATTTACTCGATGATCGCCTGCTGCACCGCGTTCTCGAAATCATACTGGGTCCCCGGATGTGGTTGCTGCAGCATAATCACGCCTGTCAAACCTTCTTTTGGATCGGTCCAGGACCGGGTACCGAACGCGCCGCCCCAACCAAAGGCACCGTTGCTGCGTCGACTGTTGGAGGCAATCGCATCGGTGATCACGCCGACGGTGTAGCCATAGCCCACGCCTTCCTGGTTGCGGCCAAAGCCTTTGTAAAGATCGCCTAGATGATTGCTGCCCATCATGGTGACGGATCGCGGGCTCAGCAGGCGATTGCCGAGCAGGGTGCCGCCATTGACCAGCATCTGTTCGAAGCGCAGATAGTCTTCGGCCGTGCTCGACAGGCCGTAGGATGCGGAGAAGTAGCCGGTGGTCTGGTTCATAAAGCGCGACATGTCCCGGCCGGCGATCATCACCCGGCGTGACTCTTTATCCGGGGGCATATTGTAGTGGGTGTCCTTCATGCCCAGCGGTTCAAATATGCGGGTCTGCACGAATTCATCGTAGGGCGTAGCAGAGACGATCTCGATTATTCGAGCGACCACGTCGAGCGCTGTGGCAGGGCTGTACGACCAGCGGGTACCCGGCTGAAAGTCGAGAATCGCTTCACCAAGTGTTGGGATGTAGCTTGCGAGCGACTCGCGCGGCGACCTCGGAGAAACGGCCGAGCCCAGGCCGCCGCTCAACAGACCTGAGGTATGCGTCAGCAGATGTTGGATCGTAATCGGCCGTTCAGCGGGGACCAGCCGGTGGGCGGGCCTGTTACCGGGCGACACCGAATAAGGGCTGATATCTTCATCGGCAGGGTCGGCCAGCACGGCAACCTGCATGTCTTTGAATTCCGGAATATAGCGGGAGACTTCATCGGTTGGCCGGATGAGGCCTTCTTCGATCATCATCATGGCCGCCACACCGAGGATGGGTTTGGTGGAAGACATCATGATGAAGATGGCGTCTTCGGCCATCGGTCGTTTTTCCTCGACATCCATCAAACCGTGGGCTTTGAAATGCACGACTTTGCCGCGGCGGGCAACGGCGGTTACAGCGCCCTGGATGTCTCCCGCGTCAATGTGGCGCTGCATGACGGCACTGATTCGTTCCAGTCGCTCGGCGGACATGCCGACCTGCGCCGGCTCGGCGGTGGGTAAATCGGCCGCAAGCGTATCCGTCGCGCCAAGGACGCAAACAACGAGCAGACAGAGCGTCGCACTGAATTTCAGATTATTGAACATGTTCCCTCACACCCCAAAGACCACAAGCGCCTAGCCTCTCACGGTAGTGTCGGGTCAGGCAAGCCTCACAAGGCCGATCAGGGCTGGTCGGCCAACGGCATTTCTGCGCTGTCCTGCAGCCTTGCCCGTTCGAACGCCGGGCGCGGTTCGTCGGTACGCACTTGCTCCAGCCAGAAAACGCCATCGTAGGGTGCACTGTTGCCCCGGGTACCGATGAAATCCATGTCACCGTCATTGTCCA
>JAPUJX010000271.1 GCA_027295975.1 Gammaproteobacteria bacterium | reverse complement strand
AGCACCGCCCGGGCAGCCTTGAGTGGTCTGCCAGACGATTCCTCGTCACCGATAAGGACAACGGTAATCTGCATGTTCTCGATTGAGCCGACGGCTTTGATTGCTCTCAGAGCCTCGAGAATGATTACGTTGCCGCCTTTCATGTCGGTGGTTCCCGGTCCTCGGGCCTGGCCGGGCGATATCTGCTCGTAACGCTGAAAGGGGCTGTCGGGCTCAAAAACGGTATCCAGGTGTCCGATGAGCAACAGGTGAATACCTCGAGTACCGAATTCTGCGACGAGATGACCGGCACGACCGGTTGCGGCGCCATCTTCCCAGCGGGTACGAAAGCCGAGGTTGTCGAATTCGGCGCGGAACACCTGCCCGACCGCGCGTACCCCGGCGAAGTTCATCGTCCCACTGTTGATGTTCACAGTTCGCTCGAGCAAATCGAGCGCTGCGCTGCTACGTGCGTCTACATGCTCGACGATGGCCTGCTCCATGGGTGATAGATCAGCCGCCATCGTGCTCGCGAAAGCCAACAACAGGACGGTCATGATCGAGGTTATGGATAAAGGCGGTGCCACGTTGTTCCCGAATAGTCTGATAACTGGATCTAGCGGAGGATACTCCCGAGGCCCCAGGTCCGGCAAAGTGGCTTTTCGTCCCGATCCACAGCTGTAGTAGAATCACTGGCCGTTGACTTCTGTTATCAGTTCTCTATGGATGATCAAACCCAGGTTTTTCCAGTAACCGCACCGTCGTTTCAGACCGATGTGGTCGAACGTTCCCAACGGGTTCCCGTGCTGGTGTTGTTCTGGGCGGAACAGGATCCTCCGTCCGCAGAGGTGAAACGGCTACTGGAAGTGCTCGTCGGACGGTATCAGGGCAAGGTGCTGCTCGGTCTCGTGGATGTGGCGCAGGATCAGGCTCTGGCGCAACAATTACGGGTGAAGGCGCTGCCAAGCATCCGGGTCGTGCAGGGCGGGCAACTCACCGATCAGCGGGAAGGTCCACAGACCGAAGCTGTGCTGACGGAAATGCTCAATCAGCTGACCGCGTCCTCTACCGAGTTGCTGCGCGAGCAACTCGAGAGCGCCATCGCCAACGCCGATTACGAGGCGGCGCTCGCCGTGCTGCAGCAATCCATCAACGAAGAACCGCGTAACCAGGCCTTTCGTGTGGAGCTTGCCGATGTCCTGGTCCTCAAGGGAGATTTTGTTGATGCGCGACGGGTGTTGGACGACATACCCGAGGAAACCGAGGCGCTCGAAAGACCCAGGGCGCGCCTCGAGATTGCCGAAGAGTCTGCCGCATTACCCTCCCGCGAGGAGCTTCTTGCGGAACAAGCCGACAAGCCAGAGGACCTGGAGATTCGTTACCAGCTGGCGATTCGAGAGTGTTTTGAACGCAATTACGAAGCCTCGTTGGACCACGCGATTGCCATTCTGCAGGCGGACCGGGAGTTCCGGGAGGACATCGGTCGCACCACCATGCTGCGAATTTTCAACCTCCTCGGGGCAGGTTCACAGCTCGCAACCCGCTATCGGCGGAAAATGTTCAATTACATGCATTAACCCATGCCGCTGACTTATCTGGCTGCGCCCCTGGCGCGGTTTGTGACTTGACTTGTGACATAGATCGCAACCCTCCTTCTGCGGCTCCCCTATGCTTGCCTGGATGACGGTAAGCTAGGCGAGATGCGACATGGAAGCGCATGAGCGATCCCACTTGGTATTAAATTGGCAGGACCGCCGCGAGGTGTTGACGAGCGACGGCGAGGGACTGTCCCTGGGCGCCGATCCTCTAGAGACGTTGCAGATAGATCGCGAGTTCGCCTCAGGTCACCATGCCCACATCGAGTGTCAGAACAGAGACTTCGTGCTCGTGGATCACAGTACCAACGGTACCTACGTGCAGACCGAGGATGAGCGAATCACCTTCGTTCGGCGCAGCGAGATGCGTTTGTGGGGCAACGGCTGGATCAGTCTCGGCGAGCCACTGAGTGACGAAGCCGCCATTCGCTTTCAGCACGGCTGATGATTTCGATGAGCTGGACCTGGCAAAGCGTGCAAGAGACTCACCGCGGCAAGGTTCGGAAAAACAATGAGGATGCCGTGCTCAGTCGCCCTGAAGCAGGCCTCTGGGCCGTTGCCGATGGCATGGGAGGTCACCAGGCAGGAGACGTGGCGAGCCTGGCAATTGCCTCGGGGCTTGCCGAGCTCAACATGAATGGCTCGCTTGCCGACGGCGTCGATCTGGTGGATGACAAATTGCTCGAAGTCAACGAAGGCCTGCGCTTACACGCCCGGGTCGAATGTCAGGGCGGCACCGTAGGCAGCACCGTGGTCGCGATGTTGACCAAAGAGCGTGTCGGGGCAGTTCTCTGGGCTGGTGACAGCCGCCTGTACCGGTTGCGGGGTTCGAACCTCGAGCAGATTACCCGCGACCACAATCCCGTTTCCGATCTACTCGATACGGGTTCCGTAAGCGAAGCGGATGCCCTTGCCGCCGACACCAACATCATTACCCGTGCGGTCGGCAGCCAGCCGGAGCTGTTTCTGGACGTGGCTGTGTTCGACGTAGAAGTACACGATACCTATCTGTTGTGCAGCGACGGCCTGTATCGCGAGCTCGACGCCCGTGATCTCGTCGAGGAGTTGGCCGGCGAGGTGCTCAAGACTTCGGCACGGGTTTTGCTGCAGAAATGTCTGGCCGGTTCCGCGCGCGACAACATTTCTTTCGTGCTTGCGCGGCCGGAACTCAGATGAGTAACGAGAAGGACAAAGACCTTACTGTTCTGCGTACGGATTCGAGCATTTCGAACAGCTGGTCGGGTAAAAGTGCCTCTGGCGAGGTAGACGCTCCGAGAGTGTTGAAGCAGCGTTTCGTTCTCGAAGAGAAACTCGGCAGCGGGGGCATGGGCACGGTATTTTGCGCAAAAGATCTCCGTAAGGTGGAGGCGCGGGATCGTCTCCCGTTTCTGGCGGTAAAGGTGTTGAACAATGACTTTCGGGAGCACCCGGAAGCATTCATTGCCCTGCAGCGCGAAGCGGCCAAATCACAATCGGTTTCACATCCAAACATCGTTTCGATATTCGACTACGACAAAGATGGCGACGTGCCGTTCATCACCATGGAACTGCTGGAGGGCCAGGAGCTTGCCGATCTCCTGCGCACCTACCCGAACGGTTTACCCGACAAGATGGCGTGGTCGATAATCACGGATATGTGTGCAGGGCTTTCTCACGCCCATGAGGGTGGGGTAGTGCACGCGGATTTCAAACCCGGCAACGTTTTCGTCTCACCCACCGCAACCGCCAAGATTCTCGATTTCGGCATCGCTCGGGCGGTGCAGGTCAATCAGGCGCAGGCCGAAGACACGCAAATTGACTCCATGCGCCTTTCGGCGCTCACCCCAGCCTATGCCAGCCAGGAAATGCTGCTGGGTGACCAACCGGAGGTGCGCGACGATCTCTATTCCCTTGGCGTAGTGATTTACCTGGTTTTGACTGGACACCATCCCTACGGTCGGCTGCCTGCGGACGCTGCCGCAGCGAAGGAGTTGACCCCGGAACGGCCGAAGCGATTGTCCCTGCGACAGTGGCGGGTCGTGGAGAAGTGCCTGGCATTCGGTCGTCAGGATCGCCCCGAATCGGTTGCCGAGGTGCAGCAATATCTTCTGCAGCCTTCACCGTGGCGCGCGCGGACGGCATTTACCGTAGCCGCCGTGCTGGTTGTCGCGTTGAGCGTGAACACCCTCATCGGTGATGCCGAGCTCTCGGAAGTAAAAAGAGAGGTCCGTCAGATCACCCTGTTCGACACCCAGGTCGAGCGACTCGCGGTGTTGATCGGTGAGGCCACCTTCGATGCCAACTGGGAACAGTTGGTCTGGGTGGAAACAGAGCGACTTCTGTCTCTCGATGGCGAAGAAAAAAAGGTGAGCGAGATTCTCGCCCGGGTACGAGAGCTTTATACCAGGAAGATCAAAACAGGCGGCGAAATTCTCGGAATAGTCTCCTTTTACGAAAGGGGAACCAGATATGGGGAGATGCCCGAGGCGGCGGACTATGTCCGGAAAATGCTTTCGGATCGTGTCATCGGTTTGCTGAACGCGCCGGATCTCCACGCTATCTGGATGGCCGAGTTGCGTGATGAACTTGGCGAGCTGAACCGCGTTTTTGCCGTACATTCCGACGTGGCCGAGCTTCATCTGCAGGTTGCCGACGTGCTGGAACGGCAAGTCCTCGATAGCGTCGCAGAGCAGAATTTCGATTTTGCGGAACGCGCGCTGGCGGAGCTTGAAGGGTTGTTGTTCGACCAGATCACGCTGGAGTTGTTGGCGAGTCGTTTCGAGCAGGCACAAATCGACCATGCTCGCCAGGAGCAAGTCCGTTTGCAGAAAGCGTCGGAACGGGCGTTCGTAGAACAACTTGCGGCCGAGCTTGCGGTATCCTGTTTGCGCCTCGACGTGAGCAAGGTTGCCGGTCGGCTTGATGCTCTCGCGGCCCAACATCCGAAGCTCGCGATCGAAGGACGCAGGCAGGTCGGCAGAACTCTCGCGGGCTGCGTGAGTCAACTCGGTGAGCTCGATGGTGATCGGGCGAGCGCGTTACGACACCGGGCGAAAGTTACTTTTGGTGAACTTGAAGCGTTGGCTGAACTCGACGTGGATCCCTGCGCTCCGGGTTATCTGGTTGGGAATGGGGCACAAATGGGACGTGGTGGGTATTGTTCCGACAAATTACCGGACGGAGGTATCGGACCGCGGCTAGTCGTCGTGCCGGTTGACGGAGGCGGGAGATTTGCCATCACCAAACACGAGATCAGCAAGGCGCTGTTCAGCGTCTTCTGCTCGACAACTGGGTTATGTGCGGAAAATTCGCCTGCCCAGTTGCCAGCCACCGGAATCGGGATCACCCAGGTTCGCGCATACGCCGATTGGCTCAGCGAGGGAACTGGCTATAAATACCGCTTGCCCACACGACTGGAATGGCAGCGAGCGGCGACGGGTACGCCGGACCCCAACCGAAATTGCCGGGTGCGGATCGACGGGGTGCAACGCGGCCTCGCGCCCGTGGCGGTAAGCGCCGGACTAGCCAACTCCTATGGGCTCATCAACGTGCTAGGCAATGTGCAGGAGTGGGTGCTCGACGCCGATGAAATCAAAGTCCTTGGCGGTGCTTTCAATGATCCGATTCAAGAATGCGACACGCAGACCGTTCGCGACCACGGAGGTGAGCCAGACGAGTTGACGGGCTTTCGACTGGTGCGGGAAATCTCATGAGATTGATGAAGTTTGCCCCCGAGATCGTACGGTTACGCAGGGTGGCGAAGGCTTATGCAGCGGGTGAGTTCTCGCAACTCGAGTATCGCGACACACGCCGGGAGGTGATTGAAAACTTTCAACCCGACCATTTCGTACATGACGATACCCGGCGTCGCGCACGGGTATCCGAACGGCAGGCGCCCGAGTACCGCGGCGACATGTCCGCAACTTTGCCTGCTACCGAACCCAGATGGCTGGGTCGGTTGTGGTTGGCAGGGCTGCTTGTCGCGGCGCTGATCATCGCCAATTTCGCTTTCGCGGCACGGATTGTTCCGGTGAGCGAACGTGATCCCAACCCCGCTACCAGCCCTCGGTTCCGGGTGAGCGAGATTCGTCTTGCCGATTTCCGGCCCTACCCCGGCATCGAAAGGGAATCCGTCGAGGCGTTGATTGAAGAAACGCTCGATTCGGTTCGACGGCGTGATGTCGTAGGTGAACATGGCTTCACCCAGGCCGAACTCGGCGAGGTTGGACGTTTCCTCAAGGCCGTTGGGGTGCATTCGGATGGAGTTGAACTGACGAGCGAAGATGTCCGGGACCTTGTGGGTATGATTCAGGTTCAAAGAGAACGCCGTGGCGTGTCGCTTGTTCAACTCGAGGAAATTGCCGCCGAGGTGCAGGTGTTGTATCGCAACCGCGGATATTTTCTCGCCGTTGCTTTTGTACCGAGCCAGCAAGTTGACGACGGCGTCGTCGTCATTCGGGTATTACCCGGCACCCTTGGTTCCATTGTCGTTTCAGGGGGTGATTCCACCTTTCTTACCAGGCGGTTTGCGGATGTGTTGGGACAACCGGTCACCCATCAACTTGTCGACGAACGCATTTATGAGATTAATCAGCTTCCTGGTTTCAAAGCCCAGGCATCATTGGAGCCGGGCGGCGAAGTTGGCGAGACTCGTTTGAACCTCGACGTCATAGAGCAGCGAACCTGGTCGACTCGGGTATGGGTCGACAATCATGGCGACCAGGCGACCGGAGACGAACGATTTACCCTGGCTGGTAGCTGGCTGAACCCACGTGGCGCGGGGGACGTTTTGAACTTGGGTTTCATGGCGTCGGTCAACCCGGGAAATCAGACCTATGGTTATGTCGAATATGCAACGCCGCTGAATGGCGGGGATCAGATTCGCGCACGCATTGCCAACAACGATTTTGTTTCGGAGCGGGCAGTGGAACTCGACGGTGACGCGGTTATGGCAGATGTGACGATGACTCGTGCGCTGCGCCGTACCCGCAGCCGAAGTCTCATGGCGGGGCTTTCGATCAAACACCACAAACTGAGCTGGGAGGATGGACCGCGGCAGCAAGTCACGTTTTTTGACGGGTTGGTATCGGGCCATCGTGTTTGGGATGCGCAGCGGATTGCCGCTGACGCGCGGCTCGCGGCGACTGTTGGTCGAATCGGTGGCGATAACTTTGCCGGTCAGGACGAAAAATTCTGGCGTCTGAGTTTCGATGCTCTGGCTTGGACGCCGATCTCATTACCGATCTTGGCGGGGGAACAGAAGCTCGCCGTGAAACTCATCGGCCAGGTGACGGATTCCCAACTGCCAGCCTCACTGCGCTTGAACCTGGGTGGAGCCTGGCACACCAGGGGTTTCTCCCGGGA
>JAPUJX010000270.1 GCA_027295975.1 Gammaproteobacteria bacterium | reverse complement strand
CATGAAACCAGTTGGATTGGGCGCATGCTGGTGTCCTGTTTCACAAATAAGTTTAACGATCTGCTGGTCTTTTTTGCCCCTGGCTGCGTTACTCCTCCCCGCGTGGGAGTCCCAATCCTTCGGATTGGGAGACCACATACTCGTCGTCGCGCCTTGCCGGGAACAAAACATCCTGCGCATCTCATTAAACTTATTTGCGAGACAGGACACTAAATCCGCCGGGTGAGAGCCTGGATCAGTGCGGAGACGCACCGGCGGAACAGGCTTTTGCAACGTAAACTCAGCGGAAGAACGAATTGCGCGACATCTCAGAATCAATTCCAAATCGGAATTGGTTAGTTGTTTCGGTTTCACTTTTCTTTCCAATCGGGCCCTCTCTACAATGCGCGCCTCCTCATAACCAGTAGCGATGGAAAAACCATGGCCCTTCATTTCGTGCCCGGCAAGTCGCGAGACGAGCAAATTCGAGAACTCAACGTTGAATGGGAAACCAACCCGCGATGGAAAGATGTAAAACGCGGTTATCGCGCCGAAGATGTCGTCAATCTGCGCGGCACCATTCCACACCGCAGCATGCTGGCCGCACACGGGGCTGACAAACTCTGGGAATCCCTGCAGAACGAGGATTTCATCAATGCCCTTGGCGCGGTAACCGGCGGTCAAGCCGTCCAACAGGTCAAAGCGGGCATCAAGTCCATTTACGTCTCGGGGGGGCAGGTAGCCGCGGACAACAACGACTCGGAAACCATGTATCCGGACCAGTCTCTATACGCGGTCAACTCCGTGCCTACGCTGGTCAATCGGATCAACAACGCCTTTCGCCGTGCGGATGAGATTCAATGGTCAAGCGGCAACGACGACGGGTTGGACTTTTACGTGCCCATCATAGCCGACGCCGAAGCGGGTTTCGGGGGCGTGTTGAATGCGTTTGAACTGATGAAATCCATGATCGGCGCGGGTGCCGCCGGGGTGCACTTCGAAGATCAGCTTGCCTCCGTAAAAAAATGCGGACACATGGGCGGGAAGGTTCTGGTACCTACCAGGGAAGCGGTGGAAAAACTCATCGCCGCCCGGTTGGCGGCAGATGTCTGTGACGTCCCGACCCTCCTCCTCGCACGCACAGATGCCAACGCCGCTGACATGGTGACGAGCGACATCGACCCCTGGGACGAAAAATTCATCACCGGCGAACGTACTTCCGAGGGATTCTACAAAACCCATGCCGGTTTGGATCAGGCGATATCTCGCGGCCTCGCTTATGCGCCCTACGCGGATCTACTCTGGTGCGAGACCGGTGTCCCCGATCTCGACGAAGCGAGGCGGTTTGCGGAAGCGATCAAAAAGGAATATCCCGATCAGATGCTGTCGTACAACTGTTCACCGTCCTTCAACTGGAAGGCGAACCTCGACGACGAAAGTATCGCCAAGTTCCAGACGGAGCTGGCGGCGATGGGGTACAAATTCCAGTTCATCACTTTGGCCGGTATTCACAGCATGTGGTACAACATGTTCGAACTCGCCCAGGGTTACGTGAAGAACCAGATGACCTCATACGTTGCCTTGCAGGAGAAGGAGTTCGCCGCGACGGAGCGCGGCTATTCCTTCGTCAGTCATCAGCAGGAGGTCGGCACAGGTTATTTCGACAAGGTGTCCACGGTGATTCAGGGTGGAAAAAGCTCGGTCACCGCGCTTACCGGGTCTACCGAGGAAGCGCAATTCAAATAGTCGCCTGAAGGCGTTTGCGTGCCGCTTCAAGCAGCCTCTGCAGGGCGGCATAGTCGTCGGCCGCCGGGAACTGAGGGAAATCGGCCTTGACGTTGGCGGGTGCCTGGTAAAAAAAGCCCTCGTCGGCTTCTTGTAACATCGAGACGTCGTTGTACGAGTCTCCGGCTGCCAGCACCCGATAGTTGAGTGATTTGAAACTCCGCACCGACATGCGTTTGGGATCCGGCTGGCGCAATCGATATCCAACGATCCGATCGTTTTTTACTTCGAGACGGTGACAAAGCAACAGCGGACCTCCGAGCTTTGCGACCAGGGGCATGGCAAACTGATAAAACGTATCCGAAATGATGGCAATTTGAAATCTTGATCTAGCCCACGTGAGAAAGTCTTCCGCTCCCGGCAACGGGTCCATGGTGCCGATTACCTCCTCAATCAAGCTCATCGACAGATCATGTTCGGCGCTGAGCCTCATTCGCGACTGCATCAGCTCGTCATAGTCAGGGATATCACGGGTGGTTTTGAGCAACTCCTCAATCTGTGTCCGCTCTGCAACGGCCTGCCAGATCTCTGGAATCAGCACCCCTTCCAGATCCAAACAAAGTATCTCCACCATCCCCCCTGAGCGAACGACAATTCGAAACGACACCGGCAAACCTGCGAGTCGCGCAGATTGGCGGCCTAAGCATATACCAAGAGGTTATTTTTTCTGTCAATTTGACCCTGCTAGTCTTCGCGCTCATTCGTCGTTTTGATAGGCACTTCGGTTGAGCAGGTCGGTTGAACCACCCAAAGTCATCTCTCACTCCGAACCGCAGCGGGTGTTACGCGCGGCCGTCGAGCGGTTCGATCACGACCGCATCGCGATCTCGTTCAGCGGTGCCGAGGACGTTGTGCTGATAGACATGGCTCATCGCATGAACGTCGAACTCGAGGTATTTTCGCTGGATACGGGACGTCTCCATCCCGAGACCTATCGCTATCTGGAAACCGTCCGCGATCACTACCAGATCAAAATTGAACTGTTGATGCCGGAACCGGACGCCATTGCGCAACTGGTAAGCAACAAAGGGCTGTTCAGCTTCTACAAGGAAGGTCACGGGGAGTGTTGCGCCATTCGGAAAATCGAGCCGTTGCGGCGCAAGCTCGGCTCCCTCGATGCCTGGATTACCGGCCAGCGCCAGGATCAGAGCGTGACCAGGGTGAATGTCCCCCTCGAGCAGATAGATCAAGCCTTCTCGACGAATAGCCGGCCGCTCACCAAATTCAATCCCCTGGCCAACTGGACCTCTCGAGAAATATGGTCCTATATTCGCCAGCACTCCGTACCGTACAACTCGTTACATGACGCAGGGTATGTATCGATAGGTTGCGAACCGTGCACTCGACCCGTCGGTCCGCACGAACCCGAGCGCGCCGGTCGTTGGTGGTGGGAAGAAGCGACCAAAAAAGAGTGCGGACTCCACGGTGAAAACGTGGTCAAGATCGTCGGCTG